>JBAQYC010000183.1:0-1872 GCA_049299835.1 Candidatus Cryosericum sp.
CAGTGCCACGTCAGTCATGAGTGTCCCGTTTCTGTGGGTCAACGTGGAGTATGATCATCAGAATACTTCATCCGTCATGATACAACCTACACTCAGTGACCGCGTTGCGGCCATCGCGAAGAGTCAATACGATGTGGCTGCGCGGATGCAGGGACGGACTCCATCACCGGCGATCGAACAGGGACGATGCATCATGGTAGCGCGACAACCCCTGCGCAACTATAACTATGATGTGCTCGATATCCACGTGGCTGGATCTACCTTGAAACCATTGAAGCAGACTGTCCTGCCGGTTATCGGTCAGAGCCAGGCAGGGAGTATGATGGTGGTGTCCGATGCAACATATGCCGAACTTCTCAGAAAAGATGTGGGTCAGCAGCAGACGGTGCAAGGTTATATGGTGTCTCATCCGGAGCAGGCCCAGGCTGTTTCGGTTTCACTGGAGAACATTATCCCGGAGAAAGCCCATTTCTCCTCCTACGTACAATTGAGCGATGCATGGTTTGGTCAATTTGGCATCATTGCGTTTATAGGGTTGTTCCTCGGACTCGTGTTTGTTTTTGCGACAGGCAGTATCATCACATACAAACAACTCATGGAGGCGCAGGAAGAACGTGCGAGATATATTGTTTTGCGCGATATCGGGGTTAGCAGAATTGAGGTCCGGCAGACAGTTGCACGCCAGATGGCAGTGGTTTTCGGTCTGCCGCTCCTTGTTGGCGTCTGCCACAGCACTGCAGCTCTCATTGCTCTTCGCAATCTGCTGGGAATGAACATTCTGCCGTATTGTGCTCTTGTCGTTGCGGTGTACGTTGCCCTGTATAGTATCTATTACATTTTTACCGTGCGTGGTTATGTCAGTACGGTCACGTAACAACCGCTCATGGGCGGAGGAGGTATGATGGATTTTGACGACAGAACGCCCATTTACACACAAATCATGGACCTGATCAAGCGGCGTATTGCTGTCGGTGAGCTCAAAGCCGGTCAACAGCTGCCATCGGTCCGCGATCTCGCCCAACAGGTCGTCGTGAACCCGAACACGGTGCAGAAGGCCTATCTGGAACTGGAGCGTGAAGGGTATGTCGGGACACAGCGCGGCACAGGGACCTTCGTATCTGGTGACCACGACACCGTCGAGCTGTTGCGGCAGGGACTTGCCCAAGGCATCGTGGAGGCGTATGTTGCGGGTATGCGGTCACTGAGGTATGGCGCGGAGGAAATAGCGGCGATGGCGGCAGAAGCAGCCAGGGAGGAGACGAAATGAACATGCTCGTGCAGATCAGCAACCTTACGAAGCGGTACATCACGACGACGGCCCTGTCCGACGTCTCGATAGAGGTGCCGGAAGGGCACATCATGGGACTTCTCGGCCCCAACGGCAGTGGAAAAACGACACTCATGAAGATCCTGGCCGGCCTGGTGTCGCCCACGTCGGGGACTGTCCTGATCGACGGCATGGTGCCGGGCGTCAGGACCAAGGCGTCCGTCTCCTTCCTGCCGGACGTGAACCATCTCGACCGGTGGATGTCGGTCGGTGAGGCAGGTGACTTCTACGCAGGCTTCTACAGCGATTTTGACCGCAAACGCTTTCAGGAGCTGCTTGATATCATGGACCTCACCGCCGGCCAGAAGATCGGCTCCCTCTCAAAGGGAATGGTCGAGAAGGCGAGACTGTCGCTGGTCTTTGCACGCAGGGCACGGCTGTATGTTCTGGATGAGCCCTTTGGAGGGCTGGACCCGCTGGCGCGCAATCAGGTTCTGGATGCTCTTGTGGCGAACTTCCGCGACGACTGCTCAATGGTCCTGTCGACACAAATGGTGGCCGACGTCGAGCGGTTCTTCGACGATGTCGTGTTCTTTGACCGAGGT
>JBAQYC010000184.1:0-5517 GCA_049299835.1 Candidatus Cryosericum sp.
ACGGCCTGCCTCAGGTCGGCCAAACAAATCGGCAAGTTCACGCATGAGGATCAGTTCCCCACGTATCCAGGACCGTCCGCCACGTAATTACTCCGGCTGATACACTCCGGCAGGTGCCGAACCATCCAGCACGCGGAGTACACCCAAAGCCAATGCCTTCATCTCGTCCTCGCCTGGATATATCTTGACCGGAGCGATGAACTGGACCCGCTTCGTGATCTCATCGACGAGGAACTGCGACCGGGCCATACCACCTGTCACGATAATGGCATCGACTTCTCCCTTCAGTACTGTGGCCATTTCCCCGATTGTCTTTGCGACAGTGTACGCCATTGTGGTGTACACCAGGAGAGCGTGCTCATCACCTTGATCGATCATCTTCTCAACCGTGCGAGCGTCATTCGTCCCGAGATGGCTGACCAATCCTCCCTTGCCTGCAAGGAGTTTCATAATGTCCGCTTGCGAGTACGCGCCTGAAAAACACAATTTGACCAGCCCCACGGCAGGGAGGCTGCCCGCCCGTTCGGGAGCGAAGGGACCATCACCGTTGAGCGCATTATTGACATCGATGACACGACCCAGATGATGTGCTCCGACGGAGATTCCTCCGCCGAGATGAACCACGATGAGGTTGAGTTCTTCATAGGCTCTGCCAATATCAGCGGCGGCCTGTCTGGCAACAGCCTTCTGGTTGAGAGCATGAAAAATGCTCACGCGCTCAATGCCCTTCAAACCGGAAAGGCGAGCCAGTGGGGTCAGTTCGTCCACGACAACAGGATCTACGATGAATGCCGGAACACCCGATTCCTTTGACAACTCGAATCCGATACACGCCGCCAGATTGGATGCATGTGCGCCCATCGCAGGATCGTACAGGTCACGCACCATCGCCTCATCGACGCGATATGTTCCTGAGGGAAGCGGTCTAAGCAGTCCTCCCCTGCAAGCAATTGCTGAAAAATCGGCAAGGGATATGTTATGACGCACAAGAAAATCCTTGACAATTGCAAGTCGCATCGGCATCTGGTCCATGAGGGAGACGAACCCGGTGATCGTCGCAGCGTCGTGTGAAACGGTTTCTGCAGCCACAGGGACCCGGTCTTCAAAGATAGACAGCTTTGTGCTCGTGGAGCCTGGGTTGATGACAAGAAGCTTGAATTGCATGGCCGCCTCCAATATCCTAGATGGACCAGCAAGAGAGGAGGGTGCTGAACGCACCCTCCCGAAAGAACTACTATCTATCAGCCTACCCAGCCGCGGATCTTGACTGCCTCACCGATACGCTCGACAGCGACCATGTCAGCTGCCATACGCATCGTGACCTTGTCTGTCTTGTGCTTGGTATACATGCCATAGACACGCTCAAAAGCCTCGGTCATGACACGGTCAAGCTTCTCATTGACTTCCTTCTCGGACCAGTAGTATCCGTAGTTGTTCTGAACCCACTCGAAGTAGGAGACGGTAACGCCACCGGCATTGCCCAGGATGTCTGGAATGACAAAGGCACCGTTCTTCTCGAGAATCTCGTCGGCATCGGGGTTGATACCACCGTTGGCCAGTTCGACAACAATCTTGGCCTTGACGTCTTTAGCGTTGTCCTTGAAGATGGCATTCTGAAGAGCCGCAGGAATGTAGACATCGACGTCCAGCGCGCGCAGCTGCTCGTTGGACACGTTATCGAGCCCTTTGTATCCCTTTACTGTCCCGTGCTTGGTCTCAAAGGCTTTCAGGTCATCGGGGTCGATACCCTTGGGATCGTAGACACCACCATTGACCATCGTTATGGCCACGATCTTGGCGCCGTCCTCATCATGAAGGATCTTGGACGCATAGAAACCGACATTGCCGAATCCTTCGATGGCAACTGTTGCACCCTTCAGGTTTATTCCGAGTTTCCTGGCAGCGATCCGCAGGCAGTAGACTCCGCCCAGACCGGTAGCAGCGGTCCTGCCGAGGGACCCACCGAGGATGAGGGGCTTGCCCGTCATGAGAGCCGGTGTGTTGTGTCCAGTCAGCTTGCTGTACTCGTCGATCATCCATGCCATGATCTGACCATTGGTGTTGACGTCGGGAGCGGGAACATCGCGGTCTGGCCCGACGAACGTGCCCAGAGCACGGATGAAGCCGCGCGACAGACGCTCAAGTTCACCGGAGGACAACTTGGTTGGGTCGACAACGATGCCGCCCTTGCCACCACCATACGGGAGACCGACCACGGCACACTTGAGTGTCATGAGAGTTGCCAGAGCCTTAACGTCTTCAAGAGTCTCATCCTGATGGAATCGGATGCCACCCTTGGTTGGTCCGACCGCGTCGTTGTGCTGGCAGCGGAACCCCTGGAACACCTTCGTGGTGCCATCATCCATCCGAACAGGGATGGAAACGCTGAGCGTCCTCAATGGATTTCGGAGAATCTCCGTAATCTCAGGATTCTGACCGAGCTTCGTTCCGGCAATCTGAATTCTGTCTTGAGCTACCTGGAACCAGTTTTTCTTCTCGCCTGCCATAATAGCCTCCGTGACGTGTGGTGTTGGCTCTCAGGGAGAATGGAGAGCCGTCCCGTTATGGGGCTTTAAAACGCCATATTCCATTTTAGGCTCATGCACCAACATTGCAAGCATTTGTGAAAATAATGACAACTCTATACTAGATAACACCCTTGACAAGCTGCAACACGTCTGCAGCATGCTCAAAGATATCTTCCTCGAACACGACCTTGGGGTAGTGCCAGCCCCCGTAGAACTCCTCGTACTGCTGGTTCAGGCCTTCCAGGTAGTCTCCGCTGATGTTCTCGATGCTGCGATTGCGTTTGCGGATGTTTGCAAGAAGGGTCGGGACGTCCCGTCGGAGATACACGAGCAAGTTGGGGTTGGGAAGGCGCCGCACCATGAGCTGATAGAGCCTATCATAGGTATTCCACTCGTCTGGTGACAGGAGTCCTTCGCGCACAAGTGCCTTGGCGAAGATCTCGCGGTCCTCATAGATGGAACGATCAAGAATGGCGGGGACATCGCTCATCAGGACATGATTCAGGATCTGTTCGTATCGGAGAGCCAGAAAACTTATCTGTGTTGCGAATGCCCAGCGACGCATGTCCTGATAGTAACTGGGCAGGAACGGGTTCTCGCCGAATGCTTCGAAGTAGACTGAGAAACCAAGCTCACGCGAGATCATCTGAGCAAGCGACGTCTTCCCTGCACCAATGTTTCCTGCAATGACCAAGTACATGGTTCCCCCCTGCGAACTATTTCTGAGAGCAGAACTGGACACAAATGGGACCTTCAGCACAACTCATCTCGGCGGCTGCACAGATCTTCGAGTTCCCATCAACGTCCAGGATTTGCTCCCATCCGATTCTCGTGCCCGTTCATATTAGCAGTAGTCGACTCTCTTGCAAAACAGACCCTGCATCTATAATGTGTATGCTTGTCTGTGACATCAGGAGGAAACCTTGTATCTGAGCAAAGTCTTTGCACCGCGTCTGCGTGAAGTTCCCCAGGACGCCGACACCATTAGCGGCCAACTCATGCTTCGCGCCGGTCTGCTTCGCAAATCGGCTTCTGGCATCTACACCTATCTTAATCTCGGCTTGCGTGTCAAGCAGCATATCGAGGAGATTGTGCGCCAGGAGATGAACAGCCATGGCGCACAGGAGATCCTGATGCCCCTGTTGATGCCCGCCGAACCGTGGCAGGCGACTGGTCGCTGGGACCTGTACGGTGACGAAATGTTCAAGCTGACAGACAGAAAAGGCCGTGCATTCTGCCTGGGTCCCACGCACGAGGAACTGGTCACAACCGTTGTCGGCAGCGAACGCCATTCATACAAGGAACTGCCGTTCAATCTGTATCACATCACGAACAAGTATCGTGACGAGATTCGACCCAGGTATGGCCTGATTCGCAGTCGTGAGTTCACGATGATGGACGCATACAGCTTCGATCGCGATGAGGCCTCTATTGAGCCGAACTATGCCCTCATGTTTGAGGCATACAACAACATCTTCCACCGCGTGGGTCTCACCTTCCGCCCCATTCAGGCAGATTCCGGCGCCATCGGTGGTTCATCGTCGCATGAATTCACGGTACAGGCAGACAACGGGGAATGCACGTACGCTGCATGCGACAATTGTGGATATGCCGCTAACCTCGAACTGGCCAAGGCGCACCCAGTGACGGACCCGGCGACAATTACGGACACGCTACCCGAACCGGAGACAGTGGGCACGCCTGGCATCCACTCTATCGACGAGGTAGCTCGCTTCTTTGCCATTGATCCAGATTCCATCCTCAAGTCGATCCTCTATGTTGCCGATGACAAACCTTGGCTCGTCGTGGTTCGCGGGGACGACGACGTCAATGAAGTGAAGTTCCTGAAAGCCATTCAAGCCCGCGAAGGCCGATTGGCGACCGACGAGGAAGTACTTAACGCACTTGGCGTTCACCCAGGTTCGGTCGGGCCAACACAGTCAGTGGTCCCCGTCGTCGTCGACGAGATGGTCTGTCGGGGTGTCGCCTATACCGTCGGAGCCGGCAAAGATGGATTTCACATCAGGAATGCCTTCTTTGGACGTGACTTTGACTCGACTGTCGTGGCAGACATAAGGACTGTCAGGGCGGGGGACCTTTGCCCCGTGTGCGGTCATCCGCTGCGTACCGCCACAGGTATCGAGGTCGGCCATACATTCAAGCTCGGTACCAAGTACTCTGTTCCTCTCAAGGCGAACTATGTCGATGAAGATGGCAGCGAGAAGCCGTATTTCATGGGGTGCTATGGAATTGGCATCGGGCGTACACTTGCCGCCATTATCGAACAACACCACGACGACAAGGGCATCATATGGCCAATGTCCGTCGCCCCGTTCCAGGTCGTTGTCGTTCCCCTCAACAAGGGTGACGATGCAGTCTGGCACGCTGCACTGGAACTCTACGAAGGACTCGAGAAGTCCGGGATCGACGTCGTTCTGGATGACAGAGGCGAGTCGGCTGGTGTCAAGTTCAACGATGCTGATCTCCTGGGCTTCCCAATTCAGGTGGTGGTTGGCAATTCATTTCTCAAGACCGGAAATTTCGAGGTCACGCTCCGCAGCAATAAGACGGACAAGAAAGCTGTCTGTGCTTCGGACGCGATCGCATTCATCGCCGACCTCGTACAAACGGCGGAGTAAGCCGGGGAAATTGACACCTGGCTGTTAACCAATAGAATAGAAATACAGCATCTATGCCAAAGGAGGAACCATGAAGGCTTTAATCGATGAGGAGGCTTGCATCGGGTGTGGCGCTTGCGTCGCTCTTTGCGATGCGGTATTCAGACTCAATGATGAACTTGGCAAAGCCGAGGTCATCCCGGGTGTCGATTGTGGCGCTGCCGGTTGCTGCAAGGAAGCCGCCGAATCATGCCCCGTCGGCGCAATTACTGTCGAAGAATAGTCAATATTATTCCATAGGGTATCAAGAAGCCCCGTCGGCGAAATGTCGACGGGGCTTCTACTTGCCAGCAAGTGGATCTGCTATACGG
>JBAQYC010000185.1:0-2340 GCA_049299835.1 Candidatus Cryosericum sp.
GTCATAAGGACCTCCCATCAATTCTTTCGGCATTTCTCACTTCTATTACATTCTATCACGAATGGCCACGGGCGACACTACTTGCGGGCATTCATACTGTATGCGATTCCCCTGGCAGTTGCCTGAACTACCTGCCATGCGTTCAGACCCCCCTGCAAGTACCCGACGTACGGTTCGCGAAAGGGCCCGTCAAAACTCAGTTCCACAGTAGATCCCTGGACAAGGGTTCCACCGGCCATCAGGACTTCCATCTCGTACCCCTGCATGGGACTGGGTTCGGGAACAGCATCGGCATCCAGTGCGGAGCACTCCTGGACTGCACGGGCAAACGCGACGAACCGCTCCCGCGATCCGCACTCGATGCGCAACACGATGTCCCCTCGGAGCTCCCGAGGGCCCGGATCCACGACGAAGCCATTCTCCTGGAGAAGCGCACTGGCAAGAAGGTTCCCTGTCAGAACCTGCTCAATCACTGTGGGGGCAAAGAGCAGACCCCGCAGGAAGGTCTCGGCAAACCCGAGATTTGGCCCAATCTCAGCACCGACTCCTGGACTGGAGTACCGGGTCGCGGCCAGGGCAACGGCTCTGGAACTGCCCACGACATATCCACCGGTCGGGACAATCCCCGCTCCGATGTTCTTCATGAACGATGAAGCAAGGATATCCGCTCCGTCCATCGTGGGCTCGCGATCTTCAAGCAGGTCGCCATAGCAGTTGTCGACAAGAACCAGACTTTCGGGGAAAACGTGTTTCACGCACGAGATCATGCATGCGATCTCGCTCTCGCGAAGCGCCCTGACGCGCTTGTATCCGCGACTCCGCTGAATCAGGACAAGTTTCGGTGCCTGTGTCGAAAAGAAACTCCTGATCTGCTTTTCCCAGAGTTCTGAGGGCGATACCGTCAGATCGCACTGTACATACCTGACACCAAACTCTGCCAGCGAACCGTCAGATGGACGGATTCCAATGATCTCCTCCATCGTGTCATATGGGGCCCCCGTCACACAGGCCAGCAGGTCTCCGGGGCGAAGTACTCCGAACAGCGCGATAGCCAAAGCATGCGTACCGGAAATGATCTGAGGGCGCACAAGTGCAGCCTGTGCGCCATAGAGGAGGGCAAAGATTCGTTCGGTCTTGTCCCGCAGATTATCTCCAATACCATAACCCGACATGGGGCGAAGGTCCGACGACGACACGCGGGCAGTGTGGAATGCATCAAGTATCCGCATGAAGTTCCGGCGCTGAACTGCACGGATGTCCGTGATTGCGGTGGCATAGTCTATCTCGAGCTGCTGTGCCCGTTCCATCAGCTGCTGTTCCGTCATCATCTGCCGTACCCTCCTGATGCGGATTCAACGAGTGCGGCTGCCTGTGCAAGAACCCAATCAGGGGTTTGATCGGACACGTCGATCCATTGAACGTCCTTATCTCTCCTGAACCACGTCTCCTGCCGTTTAGCGTAGTTGCGCGTACGCCTCTTCCACAGCTCGATCGCCTCGTCGCGGCCTGTCTCTCCGCGTATCCAGGCGCTCAACTCCTTGTAGCCTATGCCCTGCATGGCTGTGTCGTCGGGATTCAGGCCGTCGGCCAGAAGGCGCCGCACTTCTTCTTCCATTCCTGCAGAAACCATGGCGTCAATGCGCCGGTCAAGGCGTCTGTAGAGTTCGAGTCGCTCGGCGTGCAGGCCGATACGAAGGACTCGCCATGGGACAGCGTGCTGTTTCCGCTTGAGCGTGCTCGGCAGGTCTTGTGACTGAGCGCTCATCTCCAGGGCCCGGGCCAGCCGCCTGCGATCGTTGGAGGCAATATCACGTTCGGCGACAGGGTCGATTGCTCTCAGACGCTCGCGAAGCTCGTCTTCGGGCAGGGTTCGCAGTTCACGGCGTAGACTTGCTTCAGGCTTCTCCGGCAGGAATTCGTATCCATCGAGAACGGCCCTCACGTACAGGCCGGTCCCTCCGGCGAGAATCGGCAGTCGCTCTGAGCGGACCGCCGCACGCACCGCTTCGAGTGCCAGGACCTGATATTCCGCCACAGAAAAGTGGTGGTCCGGAGGAACGACGTCGATGAGCGCCTGGGGGACGCCTGCACGCTCTGAGAGGCTGAGTTTCGCAGTCCCGATATCCATTCCCCGGTAGACTTGCATCGAGTCGGCAGAGATGATCGATCCTCTGAAACGACGGGCAATTCCCATGGCGAGGGCAGTCTTGCCCGTTCCGGTGGCCCCGATGATGCCAACGACCAACGGAAGACTAGGAGACTCGAGTGCCATACAACCCTTCTCTCGAGCCATGGTCGATAGAAACTTTGACCAGGGCTCCGACGTTCGGTGCGGGTTGC
>JBAQYC010000186.1:0-1699 GCA_049299835.1 Candidatus Cryosericum sp.
GGATACCTGTGAGCGTGTCGACCTTGTCGATAATTCCAAGCAGCCGACCGATTCTGGTTGCTGGGATACTTTCCGAAGGAAAGCGAGGCATGTACTGTTCCCGAATGGCAGACACGATGTCCGCCGATCCGCCGGCACGTGACAGGTAGACGCTGCCGATTTCCCCCTGGAGCGACGTATACTCCTTCACCATGCTGGTCGCAAGGTCCGCCTTGGAGAGGTGGGCTGCAGCGACGAGTGTCGCCTGCTCTTCCTGTGTCACTGAAGCGTACATGGTCGCGCAGGTTGCCAGTCGCTCGAGCCGAAGAGTCTTGTCTGCCATGGTACCGAGCCTGTCCATGAAGATCAGCGTATCCAGTCGGCCAAGATATGCCTCCAGGGGCTCACGCATGTCTTCCTGGATGAAGAAGGCTGCATCCAGGAGGCGGGCATTGGCGACGCTCTCGTTACCTCGCCGAACGATATCGATGAAGTCAGTGAGGCCATTGCGCACACTCAGGAAGTGTGGAACGACATTCCCGTCCTGATCGTACACCAGGAATGAGTGCATCTGTTGCTGCAACACAGAACGGACAACGCTTTCGGGGAGTTGGGTGGCTATCTTCGGGAGGTCTCCCAGGAATACGGACGGATACTCGACGAGATTCACGACCTCGTCCAGCAGATCGCCCATATTGTCACCGAGTTTGAAGCCAAGAGGCTTCAGAAGCTTGTCTGACTGTCTCTCGATCAGGCGGCGTCGTTCGATGGGATCCACGATGACGAATGCTTCGCGCAGCCGTCGCATGTAGTCTTCCGGCGACGCCACCGTTATTGGTTTCGGCTTGCCGACGCGGAGACCGTATGTTGTGTTTGAGCCCTGTACTCCGGCCACTTCCCAGTGAAGGACATCAGCGCCAAGCAGCGCGAGCAGTCCGCGAATGGGGCGAGCAAACTGGAACCCGGATTCCTCCCAGTGCATCATCTTCGGGAACGTGACCTCATGGGGCAGGAGAGGGAGAAAGGTCTCGACGAGTTCTGATGATTTCTGCCCGGCAATTTTTTTTCTGGCGTAGATGTAAGACTTGCCGGCGACGTCAACAACGTACGCGTCGGCAGGATCTAGGCCCTGTCCCCTGCAGAAGCCGAGCAGTGCCGGCATGGGATTTCCCTGAGCGTCATAGCTCGACGCCCTGGCTGGGCCTTTCACCTCAATTGTGCGCGTGTCTGTCTGTCCCTTGACGTTCCGAGCCAGGACAACAAGCCGACGTGGGGTGGAGAAACCACAGACATCTCCATGCCCTATGAAGAACTCGTCGAGATGTGCAGTGACGTGTTCGACCAGTTGCGCCTGGGCGTTGTCCACGAAACGCGCCGGAAGCTCCTCGGTCAAGATCTCGATCAGCAGGTCACTCATGGTTTTCATTCTCCAGATACAAGTCCGCGCAGCCGTGCGCAAGACGCCGTACACGGGCAAGGTAGGCCATACGCTGAGAGACTCCGACAGTGCCACGGGCGTCAAGGACGTTGAACGTGTGTGAGCATTTGAGAAGGTACTCATAAGCAGGCGTGATCAGTTTCCTGTCGATCATACGCTGGGATTCTTTTTCACAGAGGTCGAACATCGTGACAAGTGCCTCGATGTCGGCTTCCTCAAATGAGTAGATGCTATTCTCGCGTTCGACCTGCTGACGCAGATCTCCATAGGTGACGCCTTCAT
>JBAQYC010000187.1:0-4669 GCA_049299835.1 Candidatus Cryosericum sp.
CATGATTTTCCTCCCTATGCTGAATGGCAGCAACCAGGCCATCTGGCAGTCGAAGGTCCCTCCCTCGCTGCAGGGGCGGTTTTTTTCGACCCGGCTCATCATCGCCCCAGGTTACGGCTCCCATTGCCATGCTGGCTTCGGGACCCCTTGCTGACAGGATATTCGGTCCTGCGATGCTGTCCTCTGGTCTGGTCGAGTATCTCATTCCCAGCGTACGCAATGTCGAGAGCCTGATATCGGATCATGGCGCGCCGACAGGGCCGGAGCCGGCCTGAGAATGTCGTGAAAACCAAAGGAGACACCATGGACAGCGGCAAGAGCGGTATCGATTCGATCGACGCATACATTGCGCAGTTTCCCGACGAAGTTCAGGAGAGGCTCTGGATACTGAGGAAGGTCATCAGGGACGCAGCGCCCGAGGCTGAAGAGAAGATCAGTTATCGGATGCCCACCTTCGTCCTGCACGGGAACCTGGTGCATTTTGCCGCCTTCAGGAATCACATCGGCGTGTATCCGGCCCCGAGCGGGGTCGAGGCATTCCTGCCGGAGCTGTCAACGTACAGAAGCGGCAAGGGTTCGATCCAGTTCCCAATGGACAAGCCGCTGCCCTCTGAACTGATCGGCAGGATCGTCAGATTCAGGGTTGCCGAGAATAGGAGACTTGCTGAAGAAAAACTGAAGAAGGTGAGGAAGAGATAAGACCCGACCCCCCCCGGGCAATGAATCATGGAGTCCTCTTCCAGGAAAACGGATCGCAATGGCGTGAATATTCTGTTCGAAATGGGAGAAAATCAACGAATGAATATGCAGACAGGCAGATGTACCACTGCTTGTCCCATTACCGGCTGACGCCATGCAGGGGAAATCGAGACGGCCCCGGGAAGATGTCCCGGGGCCGTCGTTTCAAGTCTGTTGTGCGAAAGTCCGGATTCTACCAGCCGCCTCCACCACCTCCGCCTCCACCACCGCCACTGAATCCACCACCTCCGCCTCCACCACCGCCCAGGCCGGAGCTGCTGCCCGGGGCGACTGCCGAGGCGCTGATGGCGTTGCTGAACCCGTTGCCGATGCTGCTGGCAAATGCCGCGGGGTTGACGGGGTTCCAGTACATGCCGTTGTACCAGACGGGGGCGTAGGCGCGCCCCTCCGCGGCCATGCGGGCGAACACGCTGGCAAACTGTTCAGACCAGCGCTGCTCCACGTCCAGCGCAAGCGCATATGGCAGGTATTTCTCGAAGATCTCGGGCGTACGTTCAGGCGGGTTGAGCAGGTTCATCCGGTCTTTTTCGGTGACCGACAGGTACAGCTTGAACCCCTCGACCTGGTTCATGAGCTTGCGTCCAGCCGTGGTGTATGATTTGAGCGCTACGCCGAACACAACTCCCATGACGGCCAGCGCAACGATGACGATCACGGGCGCGACAAGCTGGACAGCTGTCCCGGAGAAAGAAAGGAAGGCTGTGACAAGGACGACTGCGACCGAGAGGAGAATGCCGATGACGAAGTACCCTATATTGCTGACGAAGAACCTCGGCTGGTAGTCGGCTTCCAGGGGCTCCTTGTTGGCGAGGATCGCATTTCGGATCTCTGTGGAGTTCGCCTGTTCGAAATCGACACGGGCATTGCTCCCCAGGAGGGCTCCCGCGAGTGCGAGTTCATCGTCGGACAGGGCTGTCTCGGGAGCCGTGTCCCGCTCGACCCAGTACTTGTGGCCGTCCTCGTTAATGGTGATGTATCGCTTGACCGCCATGTCGATGAGCGCGGCGGTGAAGGTCTTGCTGTCGTGTCCCATGTGGGACAGGTACCGGACGCCTCCGGGCGACATCCCTTCCGGTGGTGAAAAGAGCGCAAAGATCGTGCCGCGCTCGGGGTCCTTGCCAAATCGGTACCAGACGGTCATGTAGTAGAGGAACACGGCCAGCAGGCCGATGAGACCGACGATGAGGGCGCTGTTGTCACGGAAGAACCAGCCCAGCCGAGTTGCAGAAGACGGAGGAGTCACGTAGCCCTTCGGCCACCCGACTGCGATAGTCAGGCCCTCGCCAGGGTTGAGGATGGATGTTGTCACAAATGTCGGAGTACCGTCGGTTCCCTGTGTCGTCGTTACGGCGCTTGCCGTCGCACCGGAGGCACCCGTGTAGGCGCTGAGACCGGTGATCTTTGCGGCGGCTCCGCCCGGCAGGGTCACAGTCGCGGACACACGTTCGATAGGGAAGACCCAACCGTTGCCGGTGACATTCCAGTACAACTCGTCGTGGTCGGTGAAGTATCCCAGCTCACGATCGACGTTGAACCGCAGGACCCAGGTGTGTTCACCGGGATCGATGAATGTATCTGCACTCCCGATCTTGACACGCTTACCATTGGCGCGGTTTTCCACGGTGTACGGCTCGGTCTGCCCGTCCCGCTGGACCCCGAGGATACGGAAGTCGATGACCAGGCGACCGCCTGTGCGTACGTTGGAATAGACGGTCGGGAAATCATAGTAGATGCCGTGCTGGATCTGATTACCCGTCACGACGGCACTGATGGTGTTCTCGACCCGCATCGAGCCATCCTGACTGACAGTGATCGCACTGTCGAAGCTCGTGATACGTTCCTGTTCGGCCAGTGCCAGTCCCGGGGCGGTCAGCAGGAGTGCGATCATCACCACGGTGGCCAGGGTCAGCAGTCTGCACTTTCTCATGTGTGCTCCTTTAGCTTGTTGACTCAGCAGACAACATAGTGCAATTGGGGACGCTATTCCAGCGCTACATTGCAGTAGATGCGGTGCTCCGTTCGACTGTCTCGCGGAATTGCTCAGCCCACTCCTGCTGAACGCCCAGCGCCAGAGCGTAGGGCAGGTAGCGTTCCATGAGTTCCGGGGTCTTCTCGGGCGAGTGAAACCATTGCATGCGGTGTTTCTCGGCTACCTTCAGGTACAGGGCGAAGCCGTCCGCTTCGTCCACGGCCTGGCGTCCACGGGGAGTCCAGCTTGGCAAAAGATGGCCATAGACGATATCCAGGACGGCCATGGCGACGACGAGGATAGCGACTGGAGTGGTTGCGACGCGGAAGAACATGCCTGCTCCCACGAACCAGAACCCGGAGAAATACACCGCCATCGAAGCGTTGGCGCGCCGGGTCTTTTCCTCAGATTCCGTGGCCATGCTGATGGTAAGTACTCCCAGGAACGAGGTCGGTTTGACAGGACGAACGACTGGTTGTGTCTTCCACGTCCTGACCAGGGACGACCAGACGAACGCGACCGCCACGGACCAGATCGAGAGCCAGACAAGCAGGACCAGGTAGGCCAGTACGCTGGCTCGGGTCGTCGCCTGTGCCATGCCGGCCAGGACTGCCGTTACAAAGGAGATGCCGACGCCGACCAGCGTCTCGTACCGGTGCAGTCCAAAGTATACTGTGCGGCAGTTTGCATCGAGATACTTCCGGAGTGCGGCCTGAGCAGACTTCAGGATGGGCTGTGCGTGCTGCGTAACGGTCAGGGTTCCCTGACCATCGCCAAACATGTATTCCGCCATGACCTGTTCATCCGGCGGGAGGGTCTCCAGGGATGTGCTGGTACGCTGCAGGACCGTCGAGCCGCCCTCCTGTGTCACCTTCAGGACTCCACGCGAACCCAGGTCGAGCAGGTTGGCCGCAAATGCCGTGCCGTCGAAGGCCATGCGACGGACATAGCGCACAACGGCAGGAGACATACCTTCCGGTGGGTCGAATCGGGGGATGATCGCTGTTCGCGGAGGATCCCGACCGACCGTGCTCCACGCCGACTGGAAGTAGCCGGCCAGGACAAGAAGTCCAAGAAGCCCCATAACGATGCCTCCCCAGTCGCGGATGAACCAGTCGACGCGCATGCCTCCCGTAGGGACGCGCACGAATCCACCCGGCCACGCTGCATGGACCACGAGGCGTTCGCCGACTGTCAGCCCGCGCTCGGCTCGTATGGTGATACCACCGTCCATATCCTCTGTAGCCGGCATGGAGGCAATGCGCCCAACAGCATTCTGCAGAGAGGCGCCAGCTCCCACAAGAGCGCGCTCGGCCCCCGAGGGAGGCGTGATGACGACAACAGTCTGTGCTACAGGAGCGTTCCAGGCGCCGGTCGCATCCCAGGCGAGGTCCGCTCTGGTTGTATCCACCACCACGAACCGGTCCGTGATGAACGTCAGGTCCAGCGTGTGGAGGCCGGGTGAGATGTCGTCGCCGATGTCCAGCATCAGCCGGCTGGGCGATGGCGAACTCACGCGCCACGCCACTGGTTTCCCGTCGATGCTGGCGCGCTGGACTCGCCACGAAGGCGTAGCTCTTCTCCCCTGGCGCACGTCGTGGACATCCTGGGAAAGGGTCCTGCTGATCGTATCCCCGGTTGTTGTGAGTGTCAGTTGCTCTCGTATTTCCAGACTGCCGCTTGTGAATACGGTTACAGTTGAGACCAGAGACTGCACTTCGACGGGCGAAGCCGCACGGACGTTGCCGGCGATTGCAAATACAGCCAGAACAGCCAGGCCGGTGGCCAGGGCACGGGAAGAACGGACGACCTTCCACCTCCGCCCCCCCCACCGCCCCCTCCTCCGGAACCGCCCCCCCCACCGCCCCCTCCTCCGGAACCGCCGCTGAACCCCGAGCTCTTGCCTGGAGCCACCGAAGAAGCTGCGATCGAGGACGCGAA
>JBAQYC010000188.1:0-2720 GCA_049299835.1 Candidatus Cryosericum sp.
ACGTAGTAGTGTCCGCGCATGCCGGCCGGAGCCAGATGCAGGACGGCACTCGCGCTTCCGACAGCAAGTGAAGCGCCGCCTGCGACCTCAAGGCAAGTTATGACGGCATCCTGGGTCTCGCGGGTCCCGGCGATCACGGTGCCCCTGATGGCCCCGAACACAAAACAGGAACGCATCGTCTCAATGCGCGATCCCTCGACAACTGATCCTACCACCACAACATCCTTGGTAGTCTGGATGACCTCTCCCTTGACCAGGTCGCGAGCGATGATCAGGGCCGTCTCGGGTGGAGGAGCGTCCTTCTTCGATCCCCGTATGCGGTAATTGGTGATGCCGAGGTTGTCTCCGACGACCTTCCGCAGATCCTTCTCCAGCTTGGCCAGCGTCTGGAGGCCACAAGCCCGAGTCTGACGGTCGACCTGAAGCTTGAGCTGAGGAAGGATGCGATGCTGGGCGTCCGCCTGTATGAGAAGTACATGCGCGGCTTCCTTCCACTTTGCCTTGGGGTTGACGAGAGCCAGGATTTCTGTTTGGTTTCCCTTGAACACGACGGTGTTCGTCGGACTAGTTGCTGCCATTTTCCCCTCCGTACAGATCAAAGTACTGCTGCAACATGCGGTGCACGAGTGGAGCCATACTGGTACTGCGGGTATAGGGCGAGTTCTCAAACATGAGGAGGACCGCTACCTCGGGGTTGTCCATGGGCGCGAATGCCACCAGCCACGTATGATACAGATCCAGCGTGCCGGTTTCGGCCGTGCCGGTCTTTGCACAGATCTCGATGTCGCCGACTTGAATGCGCGTCATTCCGCCGGTCTTCGAAACAAGATTGAGGCCCTTTTTCACTGTTGTCAGGGTAGCAGCGCTGATGCCCAGCGTGTCCTGAACGACCGGCGTCGTCTGCGTCTCCACTTTGGTGACAGGGTCGACCGAAGCTTTCAGAAGGTGAGGGCGCCACAAGGTTCCGTTCATTGCGACGGAACTGAAAATGGAGATGTTGCGTATGGGCGTTTCCAACATGTACCCCTGGCCGATACCCATGTTCATTGTATCTCCCTCGTACCACGACTCTTTATACTTGTTGAGCTTCCATTGCGGTGTTGGGTAGAAACCGGTTGTCTCGCCGGGGAGGTCGACACCGGTGAGCTTGTCGATGCCGAATTTGTGCGCGTAGGTGCCCATCGATTCGATGCCGACCAGGCGGGCAACGGTGAAGAAGTAGGTGTCGCAGGAATCGGCGTAGGCCTTGTAGATATCTTCGTTGCCATGACCTCCCGGCCAGATCCAGCACTTGAACAGGCGTCCTCCAACCGTCAACCCTCCACCGCAGTAGATGATGCTTCGGTCAGTGATGGTACGCGTTTCCAGTCCCGCCGTGCCGGTGACGATCTTGAATGTGCTCGCCGGGGGGAACGTGCCTGCAATTGCCCGGTCGAACAGCGACCCCTTGGCGGACCACGTCTTCCAGTCTTCGCTGGAGATCCCGGAGATGAACTTGTTCGGGTCGAACGTAGGTGCGCTTGCCAGCGCGAGGAGGTCGCCATTGCGTGGATCCATCATGATGGCTGCGCCCTCGTTGTCGCCGAGAAGCTCCTCGCACGTCTTCTGCAGGCGGGCATCGATGGTCAGGATGATACTTTTCCCGGGCACAGCGGTATCTTCCTGCAGCGTTTTCACGGCTTTGCCGTCGGCATCCACTTCGATGAGTTTCTGACTTTTCTGGCCGCGCAACAGTGACTCGTATTGCAGTTCAATGCCATCTTTCCCGATCGTGTCCTTTATGACATACCCGGCAGCCTGCAGCTTCTCGAGTTCAGTGTCGCCTATTTCACCTGTGTAGCCGAGGACATGTGCCGCCATGGTTCCCTGAGGATATGATCTCCTGGTCGACATGACGAGCTGGATACCAGGCAGGTCAGGCTCCTGTTCCGCAAGCTTGAGCGCGACTGTCTTGCTGACGTTGCGAGCGACGGTGATGGGTGTGAAGGGCCCAACGCCGGCCTTCTTTACCGTGTCCTTGAGTGTCTGAAGCTTTGTGCCTGTCAGTTGGGCAACGACACCCAGTTCCTGATCCGAATTCTTGAGGTCATAGGTCGTCACGACGATGTCGAACGATGGAACATCGGTTGCAAGAACGACCCCGTTCCTGTCACGGATCTCTCCGCGTGGAGCATCCGTACTGATAATGCGCAGACGGTTGTCTTCCGCGATTCCTGCGTAGTACGTGCCTTTGACGACCTGAAGGTAGTAGAGACGAGCCATGATCCCCAGCAGGACCATTGTGCAGAGCACAGTGACCACAAGATATCGCCGAGTCTGCCTGGACCGCTGCAGCTTATCCATGGGTCTGCTCCAGAGGCGAACTCCTGACCAGATAGCGGGACCCCACCAGCCCTGTGGCGACTGCCGCAGCGAAGCAGGACAGGAGGGCTAGGAGGCTGGGGGTAGCATTGCCTTTGGCGAAAATGGTGAGGGAGAGTACCGTGACTGTATAGGCACCCGTGAAGACCAGGCGGGCAAGGCCGGGCGCAAGCTGCTCGATGTAAGGCGAGACGCCGACGACGACCAGCAGCAGCAGTGCGGTCGGCAACCCCTGTGACTGGCTGAAGTACGAAAGAAGGAGCGTGTTGAAAAGCCCGGCGGCAACGCCAAAGGAAGTGGGATGATGGACGCTGTAGTAGAAGACAACTGCTGCTGCCACGAGGAGGCTGAGAGCCCCC
>JBAQYC010000189.1:0-5313 GCA_049299835.1 Candidatus Cryosericum sp.
TGATTCTCATGCGTGTTCTTGGCGTACATCAGACCGGCCATGGCTTTCTCGCGTTCGGCCGTAGAGAGTATGATCAAGATCTTGCGTACTTGCTCCATTACTTGCCTCCTGTTCCCCGGCGATCATGTGCCGGGCCGCGAACACATGTTCAGAATCCACCTGCTACAATAGATATAGCAGCGCAGCGTTTTGCGTCAATGGTTCCGGGTGAATGGCAAGACGCCCGTTTTTTCACGTAACCGGTGGCATCATACAGTAAAAAGCGATATGCTTTGATATCCGTCAAGGAGGTTGCCGCATGAGTGAAAGGACAAGAATTTCGTTTATCGGCGGAGGCGTCATGGCGAATGCGTTCGTCGGCTCGCTCCTGACCAGGCGTATTGTGTCCGAAAACAATGTGATGGTCAGTTCCCGCAGCTGGGCCACACTTGAAGTCATGCGCGAGCGACACCATGTTCACACGACACTCTCCAACCGTGAGGCGGCACAGTTCGGGGATGTTGTTTTGCTGGCGGTCAAGCCACAGAATCTGGAGCATGTCTTTGCTGATATCAAGGGAGTCATGCGACCGGAACAAGTCCTGCTGTCAATTGTCACCGGAGTCGGTATTGACCATCTGCGCGAAGGCACGGGTCATGACCGCCTCGTGCGATGCATGCCCAACACACCTGCCCAGATAGGTGCAGGCGTGAGTGTCTGGATGGCCAGCCCGGTGGTGACGCAGGAGGACAGGACCCTGGTTCGCTCGGTGCTCGGCGCAGTGGGCCTCGAGATCGAAGTCGACGAAGAGCGATATCTGGATATGGCAACGGCGGTGAGCGGTACAGGTCCTGCTTATGTCTTCCTGTTCATCGAAGCGTTCATGGATGCAGCCGTGCACCTTGGGCTCGAACGTGACATGGCCCTGGATCTCGTGTTGCAGACAATGGAGGGCTCATTGAAGCTGGCTCGATCGAGCCAGAAACATGTTGCCGACCTCAAGAACTCTGTCACGTCGCCGGGAGGTGCCACTGCCGAGGCACTCGACGAGCTGGAGAAGGGCGGGTTCAGGACAGCCTTGTCGAAGGCTGTCTGGGCAGCCTACCAGCGGACTCTCGCCCTCAAGGGCTGATCTCTCGCCGGTCAGTCAGGAGCGCAGTTTGATGGTGTCTGCTGTCTGGCCGTGATCGACAAGTCCATCGCGTTCAAGTGCAGCCACAATGCGTTCCAGCCAGGGTGCATCGGTTTCTTCTTCCGTCAGGAACAGCCGGTTCCTGAGTTCCTTGAGCTCCATGGTCTGGTCAGGCGGAAGGCCGCGCAAGAGCTCAACGATGCGACCACGCCAGATACGGTTGGGCTTGCCACGGTGAGAAGGCTCGGAAACATGTGGTGGAACAGCCTCGGCAAGCCTGAACGCTGAACGACAGGCTTTGGCGACGGGACAGAACAGGCATCGGGGGCTGCGTGCTGTACAGTACTGCGCGGCAATGTCCATGCAGGCCTGATGCCAGTCTGAACTGCGCCCGCGGGGATACACTTCTCCGGCGACGTACAGCAACAGTGGTTCAGGCATGACCTCGAGCGTTGTCGTTAGTTGCAGGAAAAGTCGACTGTACAGTCGACGGATGTTGACATCCAGAACGATGACGTCTCGGTGGAAGGCAAACGAGAGAATGGCCGATACCGTATATGGACCGAGACCCGGGAGTGACCGCAGGTCATCGGCAGTGTCCGGGAGGAGCCCGCCAAAGCGCTCGACGACGGCGCGTGCGCAGTCTCGCAGCCACAGAGCCCTGTTGTTGTATCCCATGCCCTGCCATGCGCGGATAATGGTTGCGTTGTCTGTGGCGGCCAGCGCGCTGAAGTCGGGATACTGCTGAAGGAAGAGGGGCAGTTTCTCCTGGATGCGTGCCGTCTGGGTCTGCTGAAGCATTGTCTCGGAAACGAGAACGACGTAGGGGTCGGGATTGGGGACTCTCCATACAAAACGACGTGCGTGAGCTGCATACCAGCCCAGAACTATTGCCTGCACGCGCTCCACGGTAGTCAGATCGACCGAGACATCGGTACCCGCGCCCTTTCCAGTCCTTGGAGCAGTAGTCTCGATAAGAGAAGCGTTATCCGGGCGTTTCATGAATGCAGTATAGCAGGACAACCGTTTGCAGCGATAGTTCAGACAGTCATAATGAATAAAAGAGCGTGGACCGCGTTGTCGGCCGCGCAGGGAGGTTTCATGGCTGAGTCGGACGAGTTGAGTCAGGCAGGATTGCTGCACCACGTCGAGATCTACTGCGCTGACCTGAAGACAAAGACGGACTTCTGGGGATGGTTCCTGGGTCTGCTGGGATACCATGTGTACCAGGACTGGCCAGGCGGGCGGAGCTACCGCCTGGGTCCGACGTACATTGTCTTCGTCCAGGCCGAGCCGCGGTTTTGTGGATTCGACTACAATCGCTGTCATCCAGGCCTCAACCATCTCGCTTTTCATGCTGCCTCCCGAAAGCAGGTAGATGATGTCACGGAGTTGCTGCGAGAACGTGGAACGCATATTCTCTACGAGGATCGCCATCCATACGCAGGGGGCGAAGACTGCTATGCCGTCTACTTCGAGGATCCCGATCGCATGAAGGTAGAGCTGGATGCGCCGGAGGAGAGTACTCTGTTGTATCCGGCAAACGCGCTGGAGGAGTCAGAGAACACAGATGCGAGGATGAGTAAAGTTCAGGCTGCGGTCGAGCAGGAACTTGCCTGCTCAGCGCACAATCTGGCTCATGTCTGGCGCGTCTATCGTCTCTGTCTGCAGCTTGCCGAGGGAGAGAAAGACGTGGATCTCACCGTACTGAAGCTCGCGTCTCTCCTCCATGACATTGCCAGGGTGCGCGAGGACACGGATGACACGGGGATGACCGACCATGCCGTTCTGGGAGCAGCGATGGCGGAACCCATCCTGCGCGACGCAGGATACCCCGAAGCGACGATTCACCATGTTTGTTCGTGTATCGCGACACACCGGTTCAGGGGTGACGTCATTCCGGCCACCATCGAGGCCAAACTCCTGTTTGACGCTGACAAGATCGATTCTCTCGGTGCTGTCGGGATTGCCCGGGCATACATGCTGGCCGCCGGATATGGTGAAGCACTGTACAGTGATGAAAACGTTGCCGACTATGTTGCCCGCAATCACGTCGGCGGCACGGCAACTGGACGCATCAAAGCTCTGAGTGATCACACCCCCAACCTCGAATTCGAGATCGCGTTCAAGCGTATCCCTGACCGTCTGTTCACGCCCCAGGCGCGTGTCATTGCCATCGGCCGGCTGGCCGTCATGCAGACATATTTCCATCGCCTCAAGGCTGAACTGGATGGACGAGTCTGAGAGTGAGGGCTTCCTTATTGGGCGATGAACCCTGTGCCCGCGCTAACACTGTGATGAAGCTGGGAGGAGCACCAACTTGTCGCGTTGACACAAGCGATGCAGACAGACATACTGAGAACGTGGCCGGTCGCTTGAGTGACCGACAGCAGACACAGGAGGAACATTTGGAAGAGATCAAACGAATTGCCGTCGGCGATATCGCGCCTGACTTCACCTTGAACGACAACCGGAAGCGGCCAATTCATCTGGCCGACTACCGCGGCAGGAAGGTCCTGCTTTCGTGGCATCCTCTCGCATGGACGAAAGTGTGTGCCGAACAGATGAAGTCGCTGGAAGCTCATCTTGCAGATTTCTCCCGTCTCAACACGATCGCACTCGGCATGAGCATTGACCCGGTTCCGTCGAAGAATCAATGGGCCAAGCAGCTGCTGATTGCCGAGACCATGCTGCTGTCAGATTTCTGGCCTCACGGAGGCGTGGCGCGCACATATGGACTGTTCCGCGACGTCGAGGGGTTCTCCGAGCGTGCCAACGTGCTCATCGACGCAACGGGCAAGGTGACCTGGGTGAAGATTTACGGCGTTCCCGAGCTGCCCGACATCGACGAAGTACTGGCACACTGCGCAGAGTGATCATTTGGAGACATCTATGGGTGTAGAGAACGCCATCGAGGCCCGCAGGGCATATCGTTCTCTGGACCCAGTGGCCATCACTGACGACCTGATCTGGGACCTGGCCAAGTCCGCAAGCCTCTCGGCATCATGTTTCAACAACCAGCCGTGGCGATACGTGTTCGTTCGCGATCCTGCAATGCTGGCGAGAGTGTTCACTGGAATGACCAAGAGGAACCAGTGGACCGAGCGAGCTTCCATGATCATCGCCGTGTTCAGCAAGCCAGACCTCGACTGCATCATCAAGGATCGAGAGTACAACTGGTTCGACACGGGCATGGCGACGGCCCTGCTCATCCTGCGGGCGACCGAGCTGGGCCTGGTCGCACACCCGATTGCCGGTTTTCGTCCAGATGAGGTGAAGCCCATGCTGGGGATACCGGAGAACATGAGACTGCTGACGCTGGTCATTGTCGGCAAGCACACGACAGTCCCAAATCCCATTCTCTCCGAAAAGCAGTTACACGATGAAGTTGAGCGGCCCCTTCGCCTTCCGCTTGAACGGATCGCGTTTATAGACAGGGTACCGGACGGAGCACCGGTTGGAGAGCCCATCCCGCACTGACCGCTCGATGCAAGCGTATATGTCTTAAGAATGATCGCAGTATCGAGAGAAGCCCCGGGCTTGTACGGGGCCTCTCCTGTAATTCCCGAGCGGAGGCGAACCAGATGACGACGATCCGAATCATGACAAGAGAAGAAATCCCCACGTATGTCGAGCTGATTGCAGGATGCTATCCAACCATGGGGCTGACAACTCCCGACAAGAAGGATCTCGCAGCTGGACGCATGCTTGCTCGTCTGGATGCGAAGCCTGTGGAGTGCTCGTATGTCGGGGTTTTCGACGGCGTCGAGATGGTTGGAGGTATGATCGTGTATCCGTTCACCATGAATTGGCGGGGCGCTCTGGTTCCCGCAGGCGGGGTGGGCATGGTTGCCACGTCGCTCATGCACCGCAGGGAACACATTGCGCGCGACATGATCCGGTGGTTCGTCGAAGAGGAGCGAGACCGGGGAGCGTTGTTTGTCCTGCTGTACCCCTTCTCCACGGCGTTCTATCATCGCATGGGATTCGGGTTCAGTTCACCGGTCATGCGGTATGAACTCGTGCCGGGACTGCTGCCGTCCACGGGGGACCGTTCCCTGTGTCGCGCCTTCGAAGTAGAGGATCTCGACCTGATCCGGCAGCATTGCCACCGTGTCGTCGCGATGCGCAACGGCATGGTGGACAAGCGCGAGTTTGAGTTGAAGGGGATGTTCACCTCTCCTTCGCAAGTCGTTGGTGTT
>JBAQYC010000190.1:0-14016 GCA_049299835.1 Candidatus Cryosericum sp.
CCTGCAGTTTCGTCCTGCCGTAGACGGAGAGGGGACCTGTCAGAGCTTCCTCGTCATACGGCTCGGTGGCCCTGCCGTCGAACACATAGTCGGTGGAGAAGTACACGACGCGGGCGCCCACGCGCCGGGCGGCCTGGGCCACATTGTGTGCGCCCAGGACATTGACTCGATAGGCCGCATCCTGTTCCGTCTCGGCCCGGTCCACCGCGGTATATGCAGCGCAGTTGATCACGACATCAGGGTGCGACGCCTCCACCTCCCGGCGCAGGGCGGTACGGTCCGTCACGTCCAGCTCGTCCATGACGCGAGCAGTCACCTCGACCGTTGGGGACAGGAGACGGACGACATCACTGCCCAGCTGGCCGTCGGCACCTGCGATGAAGAGTCTCATGATCCACGCTCCTTGAGATACTGTTCAAGCGTCGGAAGTGCAGCGTCCTTGAGCGAAACGACGGGGGTGCCAACGCCCTGCAGCGGCCAGGCTACGCCCAGCTGCCGGTCGGACCACACGACCCCCGCCTCGTCGTCAGGGTCGTACTCGGCAGAACACTTGTACACGAACTCGGTACCGTCCGCAAGCGACAGGAACCCGTGCGCCATACCGGCGGGGATGTACAGCTGATACCGGTTGACGGCGGAGAGCTCGATGCCGAACCAGCGCCCGAACGCGGGAGATGCAGGATCGACGTCGACCGCAACATCCCAGACGGCACCGGAGATACAGCGGACCAGCTTGGCCTGGGGATGCGTCTTCTGCAGGTGCAGGCCACGGAGGACACCCAGCGCGGACCGGGAGTGGTTGTCCTGCACGAAGACGTCCCAGATGCCGGCGGTGGCGAAGTCGCGGGCCCGGTAGGTCTCCATGAAGAAGCCGCGCTCGTCCGCGTGCACGACGGGTTCGATCCACTGCACGCCGGGCAGGTCGGTCATATGATGGAAGGTGAAGTGTTCACCAATCAACGTTGCTCCTCCTCCAGACCGAGGCGCACGTCGGCGGCAAGCTCGCCGGCCCTGCGCAACGACGGGAACGTACCTGCATCCGTCCACCAGCCTTGGAGCACGGCGTACGTGCATGTGCCCGCCTGGATATAGGCGTTGTTGACGTCGGTGATCTCCAGTTCGCCCCGGTGTGACGGCATGAGCGTATCGATGATGTCGAAGACGGCGCCGTCGTACAGGTAGATGCCGGTCACTGCAAATCTCGACTTCGGCTGGTGCGGCTTCTCTTCGATGCCCAGGATATGACCGTCGGGCGATAGTTCGGCCACGCCGAAGCGCTCGGGGTCGTCGACCTGCCTGAGGAGGAGGCGCGCGCCGGAACCCTGCGCCATGAATGCTGTGACGGCAGGAGTTAGATCGTCTTCGAACACATTGTCGCCGAGGATGACACAGCAGGAGTCGCCACAGCAAAAACCGCGTGCAAGGCCCAGCGCCTGGGCGATGCCGCCTGCCTGGTCCTGTACCTTGTACGTGAAGTCGAGGCCGAAGTCGTGACCGCTGCCCAGCAGTTCCATGACGTCCCCCATGTGGTCGCGGCCCGTCACGATGAGGATGTCGGTGATGCCCGCCTGCTTGAGGCGTGCGACGGGGTGAAAGATCATGGGATAGTTGCCCACCGGCAGGAGGTGCTTGTTGGTGACAGTGGTCAGCGGGTGCAGTCGCGAGCCGGTGCCGCCTGCAAGGACAATGCCTTTCATGACGTTTCGCCTCCATGCAGCAGAGCACGCTTGTGATCGACAAGGAATTCGTACAGGGCCTGGTCCCATTCGCTCATCATGTCCTGACTCTCAAGGCGCAGGTGTTCATGCGCGAGCGGCGTCCGCAGGGGGCGGGGCACGCGGGCGGGGATGTCCGCGGCATGGGCTGCGACCAACTGAACGTCCAAGCCGAGGATCGTCCCGACGGACTGGGCAAACTCATACCGCGAGGTCTGGCCCTTCCCACTGACGTGATAGGTCCCGACGGCCCCGCGCTGGATGAGCAGCATGGTCTGCTGGACGATCTCGGATGCGCTGGTGGGACTCATGGCCTGGTCGTCCGCAAGCGTCAGCGACGTGCCCGTCCGCGCAGACTGCACGACCCTCGTAACGGGGTTTTCGCCGTGTGCGCCGTACACGTATGCGACGCGCAGGATCAGGCTGTCGGGATTCGCACGCGCGACTGCCTGCTCGCTCATGAGCTTGGTCCGGCCGTACCAGTTTATCGGGTTGGGCACGTCCCACTCGGCGTACGGGCGCTCAGCGGTGCCGTCGAACACGTAGTCGGTGCTGAAGTGCACGACCTTCGCCGCCACTTTGTATGCGGCATGGGCGATGTTGCGCGCACCCAGCACATTGATGCGGTATGCCTGGTCGCGGTCCTTCTCGCATGCGTCGACACTGGATTGGGCGGCACAGTTGATGACCACGGTCGGCTGGAGCTCCAGCACTGCGCGCTCGACCGCCAGGCTGTCGGCGACATTACACTGCACATGCGTCAGACCCGTCAGATCGTCCAGCGACGACAGCCGGTCCATGAACTCCCTGCCCAGGCGTCCGCCGGCGCCAATCACGAGGACCGTCATGGCTTCAATGTACCACCCATGCGGTAATTACCAGTTGACCCCAAAGGACCAAAGGATCCCAAAGGATCCCAATCAGTCGAAGAGGGTCTCAAGGGTCTCACTCAGGAACTGCCGCAAGTCGTCTGCCATGTCTGGACGCTTGAGGGCAAGCGCCACGTTGGCCTTGAGCAGGCCCATACGGTCCCCGATGTCGTATCGGGTCCCCTTGAACTCGCAGGCGTAGACCTTCTTGAAGGGGAGCATGGCCTGAAGTGCGTCGGTCAGCTGGACTTCGCCATTCCTGCCCGGCTCGGTGTGTTCGATGGCGTCGAAGATGCCGGGCGTCAGGATATAGCGGCCCACGATGGCGAGGTTGCTGGGAGCGTCGGCGGGCTCGGGCTTCTCGACCAGACCCGTCACTTCCCAGACGCCGGGGGCGACCGCCGTCCCCTCGATAATGCCATAGCTGGATGTCTCCTCGCGCGGGACCTGCATGACGGCCACGACCATCCCGGGGAAGCGGCGTGCCAGCTGCTGCATCTGCACGAGGCAGGGCGTCGGGCCGTCGATGATGTCGTCAGCAAGCAGGACGGCGAACTGGTCACCGTCGATGAAGGCCCGTGCCTGCAGGATGGCGTCTCCCAGGCCGCGCGGCAGCTTCTGGCGGACATAGTAGACCTGGACCAGGTTGGAGATGCACTGGATCGCACGGAGGTCCTCGATCTTCCCATGTGCCTCGAGCTCGTGCTCCAGCTCGACGGAGTGGTCGAAGTAGTCCTCGATGGCATGCTTGCCACGCCCCGTGACCATGAGGATGCTCTGCACGCCGGAGTCGATCGCCTCTTCGACCACGTACTGGATGGCCGGCTTGTCGACGACCGGCAGCATCTCCTTCGGCTGAGACTTGGTAAGCGGCAGGAGGCGTGTCCCCATGCCGGCCACCGGGATGACCGCCTTGCGGACTCCTGTGTGTTCCATCATGCTCTCCGTGCGCTTGCTCATGGCGTGGCCAGAGACGCCAGCGTCTCGTCGAACGCCTTCTTCAACTGGTCGACCCGCTCCTGCGTCGTCGCCTCGAACCGCAGGACAAGCAGGGGCTCGGTGTTGCTGGAGCGAACCAGCCCCCAGCCATCCGCCCATTCGATACGAGCGCCGTCAATGGTGACGACCTTGACGATGGAATGCGCCATCTGCGGGAACTTCCTGCGGAATGCGTCGACGAATCCATGCACGAGGTGATCCTTCTGCTCCTCGAGACACGGTCTGCGGATCTCGGGCGAAGCAACCATGGAAGGCAGCGCCCTCAGCAGGTCGGAGAAGACAAATTTCGGGTCGGCCTTCAGGCCGTCCGTCACGATCTCCAGCAGGCGCAGGGTAGCATAGATGGCGTCGTCGTAGCCGTAATAGCGGTCGGCGAAGAACATGTGGCCACTCATCTCGCCCGCCAGCTGGGCCTTCTCCTCGCGCATCTTCTTCTTGATCAGCGAATGCCCCGTGGGCGACATGATGGCAATGCCACCCAGCTTCTCCACGCCGTCGAAGAGGGTCTTGGAGCACTTGACCTCCCCGATGACCCTGGCCTTGCCGGGCCCCTTCCAGTGCGCGATGATGTCGGCCGCAAAGATGTAGGTCAGCTTGTCGCCCCAGACGACGTCACCGTTCTCGTCGACGGCGCCGATACGGTCCACGTCGCCATCGTAGGCGATGCCGAAATCCGCGTGTTCGGCGAGCACGCGC
Source organism: Candidatus Cryosericum sp. (assembly GCA_049299835.1). Taxonomy (GTDB): domain Bacteria; phylum Caldisericota; class Caldisericia; order Cryosericales; family Cryosericaceae; genus Cryosericum. The sequence continues at coordinate 4,280 of JBAQYC010000190.1, forward strand.
TTGCGCAATCCCTCCAGCGTGTCCAGGCGGGCGGGATCGGGATGGTGATTGGGAAAGGTGCCATCCGGTTCGGCAAACATGAACACGGCGTCGACACCGAGCTTCTTCATCATGGCCGGAACAATCAGGCCGGCGCAACCGTTGGCGCAGTCGATGACGACCTTGAGGCGTGGCTTGCCCGCTGTACCCAGTGGTCCCTGGCCAAACTGGTCCGCCAGTTCGTCACGGTACGTCGACAGGAGGTCGAGCCGCGACATGGTCCCGCTCTCGGACACGATGGGGCGGCAGATCTCCGCCAGATCCGCGATGCGCTGGATGTCGTCGCCGTAGAGCGTCTCCCGGCCGATTGCCACCTTGAAGCCGTTGTACTGCGGAGGGTTGTGACTGCCGGTGATCATGATCCCGCCGTCCACGTGAAGAGCAAACAGCGCATAGTAGAGAGTAGGCGTGGGCACGATGCCGATATCCACGACATCGCCACCCTGACTCGTCATGCCATCGATGAGCGCATCAGCAAGGTCTTCGCTGCTGGGACGAACGTCACGGCCGACCGCGAAGATCGGTGAACCGGCGCCGGTCCGCTGCCGCACAAGGTGAACATAGGCCTGGCCGATACACCGAGCCGCTTCGGGTGTCAGCTCCTTGCCGACCTCACCTCTGATATCGTACATGCGGTACATCGACCTGTCGAACGCCATACGCCACCTCCCGTACACTGACAACTACCATCGCCGCGAACAGCACAACCATGCCTTCACTTCATGTCCGGCTTCTTCTAGTAATGATAGTAGCGGGCGCAGGAGTGTCAAACCGGGAAAACAGCCTCGAATAGCGAAAGGCGCACACTGTCCGGACGTGGGCAGTGTGCGCCTGGGACTTCTCGAAAAGCCTGGACTACGGATCGACGATGAACTGCCCCCGCACCATGTTCATCCAGCACGCAAAGGGGACGGAGCCGGCAGCAGTTGGCGCACTGAAGGTGATGACGTTCCTGCCGGCGGTCAGCGCCTGTGAGATGCTGAAGCTGGGCACAACGATGCGGTTTGTGCATGATGTCACCTCATCGCCCAAGATGATCCAGGTCACCCGTGCTCCCGCCTTGATATGAATAGTCGATGGGTCCCAGCCGGAGTACCTGACGTGCATCTCGACGGTCTGGGCAAGCGGCTGGATCACCGGGTCCTTCACGGTAAACACGAAGGGTTTCGCCTGTGGTGCACTGGTCCCTCCGGGTCCCGTCGCCGTCACGGTCCAGCTGTACGCGCCGGCCGTGAGCACGCCTGCGGGAACAGTGAACGAGAGTGCGGTCAGACCGGATCTGTCGAGCACGACGTCCGCTCCCTTGCGGATGACGACCCGATACGTCGCCGCCCCGTCCACAGCATTCCAGCTCAGCGAAGGCGTCTTGTCGGTCGACGAAGACCCATCGCCGGGTGCCGTGAGAACGGGTGCAGCAGGCGGCAGTACGGTCGTTCCACCAAAGTCGAGCGTCACGATCTGGGTCACCGGGGCCCAGCCGACGGTTGCTCCAAGCTGTTCGGCAACAAACCGTACCGGCAGCATCGTCCGCCCCTTGACGATCACCGGGACGACGAGGGCGTTGGCCGGGTCGATAGCAATTGACGCACCATTTACCGTCGCGAGCGACTTGGCGATGATGAGTTCCAGGGTCTTTGCGCCGAGAATGACCCCGACCGCCCTGCGTCCGGCATCCCATGACACGGTACCGCCCAGCGCCTCTACGATCGCGCGCACGGGCAACATGGTGCGTCCCTGGATGATGACCGGGACTGCACCGGTTGCATCGATGAAGGTGCGCACGGCGTCCACCTGCATGACGGGGTCGCCCACGCGCAGGACGATGGTCTTCACCGATACCGCGTCGACTGACCGCAGCGATGGAGTCAGCGCACCACTGACGCCGATCGCCAGCAGGAGGACAAAAACCACTGTTCCCTTTCGAATAATCACGGCTGTCGCCTCACTCGTCCACGACGATCGTGCCATGGACCATGCCCATCCAGCACGAATACGGGATACCGCCGGAGGCGGTGGGCGTAAAGGTGATGTCATTCTCTCCAGGAGCAATGTCTTTGGAGATGTTGAGGCTGGGGATGATGATACGGCTCGTGCAGCCGGTCACCTCGTCGCCAAAGATGGCAAAGGTCACAGGGACACCCTTCTTGACGTGCAGGACGGCCGGCACGAACCCCGAGTACTTGACGTGCATCTCGATGCGCTGGCTGGTCGCCGGCGTTGTGACCGGAGGCGTCGTAACGGGTGGTGTCGAAACGGGTGGTGTCGTGACCGTGCCCGGCGTCACGCGGCCGGTGAACCCAAACAGGCGTGCGCCCGAGCTGAGGGTGAAGATCGCGAACGCGATCACCAGGAAGCCGGCAGCCTTCTGAAAGACGACGACCCTGTGCTGGCGCGTCCACGAAGCCGTGATGCCGGCCGTGAACAGCACGGGCAGGGTCCCGACGGCAAACAGGCCCATGATGAGCGCGCCGCGGACGACGCTGCCCGAGCCGAGCGCCATGATCTGCATGCTCTGCGTGAACCCGCATGGGAGGAAGAACGTCAGACCACCGAGCGCCAGCGGCATGGCAGGACTGCGAGACGTTTTCATCCGGTCGAGTCCGGCGGTCAGGCGCGCCGGCATCTTAATGCCCAGACGGGTCAAGGACGGAGCGATCCCCAGGATATTGAGGCCGAGAAGCAGCATGAACACGGCGACGACCATGGTCAGAACTGATACAAACCGGCCTGAAAGGGATAACTCGCCGCCAATGAGGCCGAGGACTCCCCCGAGGACTGCGAAGGTGGCGATGCGGCCCACGTGGAACAGGATGTTCGGGCGCACGACAGCCGACGCCGCACTCTCGCCCGGGGCGGCCTGGTGTGTCTCGGCAAATGCGATGACGATGGCTCCGACGACGGCCAGGCAGGTGCTGAGTGACGCGACCACGCCGACGAGGAGGGCGACGCCGTAGCTGGCCCCGGCTGACGCTGTCCCGATGACATTCATCAGTCCCGACCGCTGGAGCAGGGCAAAGAACCCGACCAGGCCTCCGGCGATGAGAGCGGCGACTCCCCACTGCCACAGCGGCGTCTTCTGCTGTCCTGCCGGCGCAGGACGCGAGGTCGAGACCGTGTAGCCGAACTTCTCGGCGCGTTCCCGGAGGGCTGCGACGCTGGGTGCATGGTCGTCATAAGAGATCTCGGCTGTCTGAGCTCCGAGATCGACCTTGACCCCGCGCACACCGTCGACCTTCTTGAACTGACTGGTGATGAGGGTCGAGCACGCATCACAATGCATGCCGCCGACGTACACCTTCGTTTTCTTCATAGCCACTCCTCTTACACCATGTACTTGTCGAGAATGAGGATGATCTCGTCGATCTTCTCCTGACCAGCACCGTTCTCCAGGGCGTCGGTGACGCAGGTATTCATATGCTGGCGGAGGATCGTGATGTTGGCTTTCTTGAGCAGGGCGGCAGCGGCCAGGATCTGCTTGGAGACGTCGATACAGTAGCGATCCTCCTCGATCATGCGGATGATACCGTCGATCTGACCCCGCGCGTTCTTGAGCGTGTCAAGAGCTTTCCTGCTTTCACATGAACAGTGATCCATCATGACCTCCTAGACAAGATTGTAGAATTTGAGCAGTTTCCGCGCCGTGGACTTCCGTCCCTGCGCATCCATCACGGGTACGTCCGCCAGCACCCAGCCCTGCACACCGGCGACGTCCACGCCGGCGTCGGCAAATGGTTGTGGGTTCAACACGAACACAAGGTCCTTGTCGTTGGCATGCTGATCCTTCGCCCACTCGACCATGTTCCCCCCGCCAAGTGCGAGGCCGAAGTGCCCGAGCGCAGTATGGTAGCCCAGCATCATGCGGTGATTGTGCACCAGGTCCTGCAGAGCTTCCAGCGGCTGAAAAACAGCACCATCACTGAACGTCCCGGCGCCCCTGTCATACCGCATCACGACCCGTGCGTATGGGCCGTCGCCATCGACCTGCGAACCAGCAGGAAGTCGGGACAGGTCCAGTCCTGCATCCAGGAAGGGACGAGCGTCGAATGTGACGACGAGCTCATTCGAACCAGCCGCATCGTCACCTCCGAATGTGATTGTCTCTCCCCCCGGGGAAGTCAGCACCCAGGCTCCTGCTGTGTCGCTGCGCGCGATCTCCACGCCGGGGGCGTGCAGGAGAGCGTCGAACGACCGGACTGCATGCACCGCAACTGTGTCGGGCGCCATGAATGCGGCGCCAAACACAACTGCAGCCAGCACGAGGGATACAGTAAGGATTCGTTTGACGCTCATGTGTGTCGTTTCCATACGAACAGACTACAGATCCGTGACCGCGCCGGGCGTATAGCCGACGTCGGTGATGGCTGCCGCAAGCGCTTCGTCGGTTACCGGAGTATTCATATCCACCGTCGCCGTGCCGTCTTCCAGGCTCACGACGACGTCAGTGACACCCGGAACCTCCTTGAGTGCCTCGGTGACATGCATGACACAGTGTTTGCAGCTCATACCCTGGACCCTGATCAGTTTCTTCATGTGATTCCTCCCTTGTTGTACAGTGCTACCTGCGAGGCTTGAAGCCACGCAGTCTGAGTGCATTCGTCAGGACCGAAACGGACGACAGCGACATGGCTGCCGCGCCGATCATCGGGTTGAGCTTCGGGCCGCCAAATGCATACAGCAGACCTGCAGCGATCGGGATGCCGAGCGTATTGTAGCCGAAGGCCCAGAACAGGTTCTGTTTGATGTTGCGAATGGTCGCCTTGCTGAGCTGGATAGCCGTCGCAACGTCCATCAGATCGCTCTTCATGAGGACGATGTCCGCCGACTCGATGGCGACGTCCGTCCCGTTGCCGATCGCGATGCCGACGTCCGCCTGCGCAAGCGCAGGGGCGTCGTTGATCCCATCGCCGACCATAGCCACACGCTTGCCCGCCGCCTGCAGCTTCTTCACTTCCAGAGCCTTGTCCTGCGGCAGGACTTCAGCCAGTACACGGTCGATGCCGACCTGCCGACCGATGGCCTCGGCCGTCCTGCGGTTGTCGCCGGTGATCATGGCGACCTCGATACCCATGTCGTGCAGGGTCTTGATAGCACGTGCGCTGCTCTCCTTGACGACGTCCGCCACGGCGATGACACCGATCACGGCACCGTCGCGGGCGACGAACATCGGCGTCTTGCCGTCTTCGGCAAAGCGGTCGACCGTCGAGCCGAGAGCGGCAACGTCCACCGAACGGTCAGCCATGAAGGCGGCATTGCCGAGCAGGACATGCGTCGAACCGACTGTACCCTCGATGCCGCGTCCCGGAATCGATGTGAAGTTGTCCAGCGGTTGCAGCGTTATGTTCTCCTCCTGTGCGGCTCTGACGATCGCCGCTCCAAGCGGATGCTCAGAGTTCTTCTCGGCGGATGCCGCCAGGCCCAGAACCTCACTGCGACTTGCACCAGCGACAGTCACGACGTCAGCGACGACTGGTCTGCCCTGCGTAATGGTACCCGTCTTGTCGAAGATGACCGTCTGCACCTTGTGTGCCATTTCCAGGGCCGCACCACCCTTGATGAGTACGCCGTACTCGGCTCCCTTGCCGGTGCCGACCATGATGGCCGTCGGTGTGGCGAGCCCCAGTGCGCATGGGCAGGCGATCGTGAGGACCGAAATGAAGATGGTCAGTGCAAACACGCTGTCCTTGCCCGCAATCAGCCAGGCCACGGCGGACATCACTGCGATGCCGAAGACGATGGGCACGAAGTAGCCCGAGACAACATCCGCCAGCTGGGCGATCGGCGCCTTGCTGCCCTGTGCGTCCTCAACCAGCTTCACGATCTGCGCAAGGACCGTGTCGGCTCCGACGTGGGTGGCACGGAACGTGATGGACCCGTTGCCGTTGATGCTTGCCCCCACGACGCTGTCTCCGGGGTGCTTCTCGACCGGGATGCTCTCGCCCGTCAGCATGGACTCGTCGATCGACGTCGCACCGGTCATGACCTCGCCATCGACCGGGACCTTCTCGCCGGGACGGACACGGATCACATCGCCGACTTCCACCTCGGCCACCGGCAGCTCGACCTCGCGGTCGCCCTGCACGACGATAGCCGTCCTGGGCGCAAGGCCCATGAGCTTCTTGATAGCCTGCGACGTACGTCCCCTGGAAACGGATTCCAGCGATTTGCCGAGAAGGATAAGCGTGATGATGACGCCGGCAGTCTCGAAGTACAGCTCCTCCACGGCGCCAAACGAGCCCTGCGCGATGCGCCAGGTCGAATAGCCACTGTACAGGATCGCCGCGGACGTACCCATCGCGATGAGCGAATCCATGTTGGGAGCCCGGTGCCAGATCGCGCGGAATCCGACGATGTAGAAACGGTAGCCGGCTGCGATGCTGGGGATGACGAGCGCGATCTCCACGAGCGCATATCGCAGGGGGAAGTCCATGGGACTCAACCATGACGGGATGCGCCAACCAAGCCACGGCACCATGGGGCCCATGGCCAGGTAGAGAAGAGGGACCGCAAACAAAGCGGAGATGATGAAGCGCTGCCACAGGGAATGCGTCTCCTGCGCTTTTCGCTCGGCGTCCTCGTCCACGGTGCTCGCCGCGACTTCCACATCCAGCGGAGTATACCCCGCAGCTGTGATCGCGCGCTTCAGAGCCGACACGCGGACAAGAGACGGATCGTACACGACGGTGGCCTTCTCCGTCGCCAGGTTCACCACGGCGCTCGTGACGCCGGGGGTCTTGCGGAGGGCACGCTCAATGGCGGCGGAACACGCTGCACATGTCATGCCGCGCACCGGGATCACGACCGTCTTGGCAAAAGACGGCTGGGCGACGCCGTAGCCGGCCTTCACGATTGATGCCTGCAGCGCCTCGTCACCGACAAGGGTTTCATCGTACTCGACCGTGAGTTTCTCGGTGGCAGGGTTGACAGCGGCCGAAACGACGCCGTCCAGCTTCTTCACTGAACGCTCGACAGCCACCGCACACGCGGCGCAGGTCATGCCAGTGATTCCCAGATCCTTTGTCTTCAAGTGTTCCTCCATGTTTCCGTCCCAGCGGACGCAGGTCTCAGGTCAGTCGTTACCCCACCCCACCAGGGGTGTGCCTCTATCGTATCCGGGTCATCAGAATCTGCAACGACGCAATTGTGAACGGGGCAAGTGCTGCCATGGCCACACGGCGTGGCCTCGGCGAGTACTCCCGGACCGTGCGGAGGGACCTCGACATCCATCCGCAATGCTGCGTGTACGAAACCGGGTTGTGAGGCGTATCATACATGTATGGAAATGCGCGCTCAGGAGCCGACGGACGAGCAGCTCGTTCGACAGGCGCTCACAGAAAGAGACGCCTTTGGAATGCTGGTCGAGCGGTATGAGCGACCTTTGACGTCATACGCAGCCCGTCTTATTGGGCGGCAGGAAGCGGAAGATGTCGTCCAGCAAGCGTTTTTGCAGGCCTACCGCAATCTTGCCGGGTTCGACACACACCTGACGTTCAGCGCATGGATGTATCGTATCGTCCACAATACTGCGGTGAACATGGCTCGCAAGCGTCACGGGACGATACCCACCGAACTGGAGCTGGATGGCGAGACGGTCGAACTTCTGACCGGCGACACGGACGTTCCGGCCGAGGCACTTCACCAGGAGCTGGAAGGCACAGTGGGCCGGGCTCTGAGTCAGCTGGATCAGCGCAGCAGGGACGTTCTTTTGCTGTCGGTGGTCGAAGGCAAGAGCTACAGTGAGATAGCGGATATTCTCATGGTCGCGGTCAACTCGGTGGGACCCACCGCGAGCCGGGCCAAGAGCAAATTGCGGAAATTGCTGGACCAGCATTCCGCGCAGGAAATACAGTCACGAGGGGTAGAGCATGGATGAGGACCTGAAAGACAAGATACTCGGACAGATCGAGGAACAGCACCTGGAGCCACGCGCAACGTGGCGCTTCCGGGTCGAGCGCATGCTGAAACACTCAGCAGTGGCGTTCCTGTTTGTCCTGACCGCCCTCGGACTGGCAGGAAGTGTCTATATCCTCGTCGAGAACGGCACGCTGGATGACCTTCGGCTGGGTCCGCGCTGGGCGCGTCCCGCCTTCTTCGACTTCCCATGGCAGCTCCTTGTTCTCGTCGTCGTCCTCGGTACCCTCTCGTTTATCGTCCTGCGACGCACAGCCCGCCTGTACCGTGTTGCGAGGTGGTGGCTGGTGGCCGCGCTCGTCGTCGCGCTCGTCGCCGGTGCCGGTGGCGCGTATGCGACCAACCTGACACGGTTCACCTTCCGTGCCGGACCCGGTCGGGAACTGTTTCAGCGTGGAGGAAATCCGTTCGGCGGGATGATGGGCGGTGCGGTGATCGGCGTCGTCACATCCCGCACGACCGAACGGTGGGTCGTCGACGGCCTGACGGGTGAGCGCTGGCTGGTGATTGTCACTGAAGAAACGTACTTCCCGGCCGGTTCGGATATTCCGGTTGGAACGATCGTCCGGGTCGTGGGACGTCGTGTCAAGACCACGATCTACGCGAACGGCATCCGACCTGTGACCGGCATGGACGATATGATGGACTCACGCAACGGTATGATGCGCCCCGGCGGCATGATGGGCCCAGACGTCATCATCCCCGGCACACCGTAGGAAAGCGGCAGCCTGTCGCCCGTGCTGGAATTGCCGGCTGACCCCGGACAACCCCGGCGGAACCCAGGAAAACAGCGCGAATGCAGGAGGGTTGCGTTTGGGCCAAACCTGCTCATGCTGTAGGGGATACCACCGCATGGGAGGTGACACATGTCACTCGGCATTAATGTTACGATCCCCGAAGGAATTGTGCTCGCGGCAGACAGCCGTCAGACGTACCGGAACCAGAAGGGTATGGCTCGCGTCGGTTCAGACTCGGCCTCCAAGGTGTTCCGCATCGGTTCACGCATGGGGCTGGTCATCGCAGGCCTGGCGTTTATGCCCCAGCAGGGCGTGATGAAGAATGTCAGCGGGTTTATCGACGACTTCCGTCAGACCATCCCCGTCGACAAGCTGTCCGTCGGCGAGGTCGCAAAGGAACTCGCACAGTACTTCGACGCCCGCGTCCCCTACCGCGACCAGCTCCAGGCCATCCCCGCCGGCATCAAGGCGGACATGACCCGCCAGGGCATGGAACTGCTTGACCTCAAGGAAGAACCGACCCGCGTGGTCTTCCACTTCAAGAACCAGCAGGGCCAGGTCCAGGAAGCGGTCGCCGCCCCCGACGGAGTCCAGTTCATCCTGGCAGGGTACAACAAAGACAGGAGCAGTGAAGTGTTCATGGTCTATGTCCCCGGCGCCACTGATCAGGCGCGCGACAGCCGCAAGCAGGGCAAGGAATTCGGCGCAGGATGGATCGGGCAGACCGACGTCGTCACGCGCATTGTCCTCGGGTTCGACCCGCGCCTTCAGGGCATCCCGCTCGTGCGCGAAGCAGCGGCGAAGATCGGAGAGCCTGCCGTGCAGCAGCAGCTGCGTGGTGTGGAATACAGCATCCAGTGGGGTACGATGACCCTGCAGGACGCCGTCGACTTCTGCCAGCTGGCCATCGAGACCACGACCGCCATCCAGCGCTTCAGCGACGGTGTGCTCATGGACCCGGGCGACATGACGGGCGTAGGCGGACCCATCGACATGGCCGACATCACGTACGACAAGGGCTTCACCTGGCTCAATCGCAAGCACCTCAGGAGC
>JBAQYC010000191.1:0-2041 GCA_049299835.1 Candidatus Cryosericum sp.
CTAAGAGCCTGTTTCCGCATGTGCGGCTTCCTTTCCCCCGAGCATGTAATATCCGACTTCCTCGCGAGTCGTCTCATCCGTGGCGAGGTCCGCGACCACTTCGCCCTGACACATGACGACGATGTGATCGGCCACCATGCATAGTTCGTCGAGGTCGGCCGATACCAGCAGAACGGCCCGTTCCCTGCTTCGCAGATCCAGGATCAGCTGGTGGACATACTCGATGGAACCTACATCCAATCCTCGCGTCGGCTGATCCATGAGGACGAACGGCGTGTCCAGCAACAGTTCACGACCGAGAATGACTTTCTGCTGGTTGCCACCCGACAGTGAACTGAACGCATTCGACGAATGTCCCATGCTGACAGCAAACTGGTCTCGGATCTGACCCACGAATTCGGCTGCATGCCGGTAGTCGAGTCCAAGCCCTCTCCACGTGCCAAACCGTGGGTCAAGGATGTGGTGTGTCATGATCGCATCTTCCAGGATGGATGCCGCAACACTCGCGCCCATCTTCCCTCTGTCCTGGGGAACGAATGCAATCAGGGACCGTCTGGTCAGGATATCAGCATGCGTGATGTCCCTCCCCTTCACCTCAAGCGTCCCGGACGTCATCGGGGCAAGACCCATGATCGCATTCACCAGCTCGAACTGACCGTTACCCTCGACGCCGGCCACTCCCACGATCTCGCCGGCACGCACTTCGACGGTCACGTTATGCAGTCTCGACCGATGCTCGGTGTCGCTGCAATTGATCCCTCGTCCACAAAAGACGACATCTCCGGGTTGCCGAGCCTGACGCCGTGATGTGAACAGGACTTCTCTGCCCACCATCTGCCGTGCGAGATCCTCTTTCGTCAGTTCGGACGCAGCAGATGTACCAACAACCTTGCCACGCCTCATGACGGTCACACGATCACTCAAGGTCAGGACCTCATCCAGGCGGTGAGAAATGAAGATGATCGTGTGACCTTTGTCTCTGAGACGAGTCAATTCGGCGAACAACTGGGGGATCTCCTGGGGCGTCAGAACAGCTGTCGGCTCGTCCAGAATGAGCACTGAGACGTTTCGGTACAACAGCTTGAGGATCTCGACCTTCTGACGCGCAGCTACCGAGATATCCCCTACCAGCGCGTCAGGATCCAGATTGAATTGAAACTCCTCGATCTTCTGACGCACTGCTTCACGTGCTCTGCCGGCATCGATTGCCCCAAATGCGCGGACAGGTTCAGCGCCCAGGACGATATTCTGCCAGACCGTATACTCCGGAATGAGCAGGATCTCCTGGTGTACCATACCTATCCCCGCAGCAATCGCTTCACGTGGCGTCCTGAATTCTACCTTGGCACCCTTGTAGAAGATATCCCCTGTGTCTCGGCGTTCGAGGCCGTAGAACACCTTCATGAGCGTGCTTTTTCCAGCTCCGTTCTCTCCGACCAGTGCGTGGATCTCACCGGATTCGAACGACACCGACACGTCAGAGAGCGCGACGGTGTCCGGCGGGAACACCTTCGTGATGTGCTGGAGGTCGATCAGGACGTCACGTGCCACGAACCGTCCGTCCTATTGGTACTTGGTAACGGCGAGCGTGCCGTCGACGATCTGCTGACGGACCGTACTGATGCGATCGAGGATACTCTGTGGAAGAACGGGCACCGTCGCCTCGGTCACCAGATCGACAGTACCGGTCTTCAGGCCGTACTTCACAACCTGGCCCGGCTTGTAGGTACCGTCCTTTATCGTCTTGTAGACCTCTTCAATAGTCTTGCCCACGTCCTTGATGTCCGACGCGATGACGTAGCCGGGCTCGATATCGTTCTGGTTCGTGTCGACACCGATGGCGTACAGGCCACGCTCCTTCGCTGCCTGGAGCACACCCAGACCCGTAGCGGCGGCAACCTGGAACACGACATCGCACTTCTTGTCATAGAGGCTCAGAGCGGCCTGTTTGCCCTTGGCAGGGTCATCCCAGATGCCAGCGAGCACGACGCGCTCGACCTTGATGGTCTGGTCGATGTAATGCACACCATCCTCATAGGCC
>JBAQYC010000192.1:0-1532 GCA_049299835.1 Candidatus Cryosericum sp.
GTACCACACAGTAGGTGCACATATTGTCACAGCCCTCCTGAACGCGCACATCAACGCGGTTGCGCAGGCCAGCCTTCCGGATGCGTCCGTCGACCCATCGCTCAGTGACCGGCGCTGCGTCAGATGACCCGACGACGAGCCTGGCCACTTCCGCGCGATCACGCATGACTACTGCGATGATACCGTCAGGAGCCTGCATACGCGTCAGGTTCAGCAATGTCGCTCCGCATCCAGTGAGATATACGGCGATCCCCGGCCGCTCACGCAGAGCACGGCGTGCAAACTGCAGGCTCTGGGCGTGTGCACGGTTCGTGACACTGCACGAGTTCACGATGACGGCATCGGCTTCTGCAAGCGCCTCAGTCGTCTCGGCACCCAGGAGGCGCAGTTCCTGCGCATACAACTCAGAGTCGACCTCGTTGACCTTGCAACCGAGCGTGTAGATGAACACTCTCATGATGTCGCCTGCAGCTCCCGCACCATGAGCGTTGCTGCAAATCCGGCCAGTTCACTCCTCAATATGCCGGCGCTGAGACGAACGGCCAGAGCGCCTCGCTCCATGAGCTGAGTCTCCTCCGATTCCGAAAATCCACCCTCGGGGCCGACCACAACCGCAACGGAACCATCCAGGGCAAGCGAGCCGTTATGCGTGCATCCCAGAATGGTCAGGGCCGCTCGAGGAGACATCATGATCAGGCTGTCCACAGGACCCGCGGACAACAAAGCGTCCTGAAGCCCTGTTGCCAGCTCGACCATCGGGACGTCCCCCGTTTCTGACTGTTCCGCGGACGACAGGGCCACCTGCCCCAGGCGTTCGAGTCGTGCAGCGACATTCCACGGCTGGCTGCGTCCAGCGTCATACAGGATGAAACGGCTTACACCCAGCGGAGTACAGATGTGAATGACGTCATCCAGCAGTGCGGGGCGGATTACTGCCTGCAGCAGAACGACCGGCTGAGAAGAAAAGGACGACTGACGAACACGCTCCACTGAAACTATCAGGCCGGATCTCGAGGACTCTTCGACAACTGTGTCGTACAGTTTGCCGGCGTGGAACAGGATGATCCGTTCACCGTGGCGAGCACGGAGGACATCCGCAATGTGGTGTGCGACAGGAGTGCCACCAAGCATGACACGTTCGCCCAGCCTGAGCGACCGACCCACCTCAAATGCCGGCATGGATCAGCCGCTGCCCGAGACCCTGCCGAGATATCCTGCGAAACTCTCCAGAACCGTGATGGCCCGGATATAGTTCATGCGGATAGGGCCGACCAGACCGAGAATGCCCCGCTGGTTCGAATCAAGCGAGTAGCTCACAGAAACGAGGCTGAAGCTTCTCAACTCTTCACGCTGGTTCTCCTCACCGATGAACAGGCTGATCTCTCCCTGATCGCTCAACGAGTTAAGGTAAGGTTTCACAACTTCCTCGCGGCTCAGAAAGGTGCTCAGGGTCGAAAATGCTCCTACCTGGTCATCGGGCAGCTCACTCAGCATCTGTTCGATGCCCCGGACAAAGATCTGGCTCTCTCCCT
>JBAQYC010000193.1:0-3318 GCA_049299835.1 Candidatus Cryosericum sp.
TCAGAGAGGATTTCCCTCAGGTCGTCCAGCTTGAACACCATAGTATCTCGCACTGTCTTGTCGGCAGTACGGCGCTGGTCTTTGACCTGATAGCCCACAAAACTCGGGATGCGAGCCGTCAGTTCTGCGAACCAGTCACGCGGTGCACTTCCTGCGTCGACCTTATCATCCATAGCATCCCCCTTTGCCACGAAAGTCTACGGTATGGATTCTACATGTGGTAGCAGAACAAGTCAAACCATGATGCCGGCGCATTCTCGCCACAGTCGACCGTTTGACGAAAGCTATCGGAGCGGTAAACTATCATATAAACAGATATGTGAGGTCCGGCCCTTGTTTACGTCACATGCAGCGCCGGAAACGGAGGTATCATTCCATGAACTGGGCGAACTTGACAGAACGTGCTCAAAAGGCTGTCTGGATGGCACAGGAGTCGGCCAGTTCGCTGGGTAACGACTTCCTCGATACCGACCATCTGTTGATTGGTCTTGCCAAGCTGGAAGAAGGGATAGCGTACGAAGCTATGGTCGCAAGTGGCATCGATCTTCACAAGCTGGTTGATTTTGTCTCTGATCAGGTGCGAGGAGTCAAGCACAACAACTTCCTGGGCAGGAATGACGAGATCATCCTCACGCCGAGGGCCAAGAAAGTTCTGGATCTGGCTGAGCGTGAAGCCATCAATCTCGGGGACGGGTACATCTCCACGGAACACATCCTGCTGGCGATTGTACACGAGGGTGGCGGTGTGGGCGTTCGTAGTCTCGAAGATGAGGGTATCGATATCTCCAAGCTGGTAAACACGGTTCTCTCGTTGCGAGGGACTGAGCACACACCGGAGTCCCCCCGCCCTGGTCACCAGCCGCGGCAGCGCACAAAGACACCAACGCTCGACCAGTACAGTCGCGATCTGACGGAGATGGCTCGGCAGGGTAAGCTCGACCCTGTCATCGGTCGTGACAAGGAAACTGAGCGGCTCCTCCAGATTCTATTGCGTCGGACCAAGAACAACCCCGTTCTCATCGGCGACCCCGGCGTGGGCAAGACGGCCATCGTCGAGGGGCTGGCACGCAAGATTGCGGCCGGTGAAGTGCCTGAACTCCTCAAGAACAAGCGCGTCATTTCGCTCGACATTCCGAGCCTTGTGGCAGGGACCAAGTATCGTGGCGAATTCGAGGACCGCATGAAGAAATTCCTGGCCGAGATGAAGACGGCCGGCAATACGGTCATCCTGTTCATCGACGAACTGCATAACGTTGTAGGCGCCGGATCCGCTGAAGGGAGCTCTATCGATGCCGCCAACATTCTCAAGCCGGCGTTGTCGCGAGGCGAACTTCAGACGATCGGAGCAACTACGCTCGGAGAATACCACAAGTATATCGAGAAAGACCCCGCGCTCGAGCGACGATTTCAGCCGATTGTCGTCAGCGAATCCACCGTACCTGAGTCGATCGAGATCCTGAAGGGTCTGCGTGACAGGTACGAGGCTCACCATCAGGTAACCATTACAGATGCCGCTATCGATGCCGCCGTAAGGCTCTCCGTAAAGTACATCACGAGTCGGTTTCTGCCGGATAAGGCCGTCGACCTCATGGATGAAGCGAGCGCCAAGGTAAGGCTTGCTTCTACCGTTCCAAGTGAAGAGTACCGCCAACTCCAGGATGAACTGGACAAGATCGAGCGCGAGAAGGACGATGCCATTCGCAATCAGGAGTTCGAGAAAGCTGCGGGCCTCAGGGATCAGGAACGGGACATTCACGACAGGATCGAGATGATGAAAGGCAGTTCGCTTGTGGCATCGGCCGCGCGGGAAGCCGTCGTGAGCCCGGACGATATTCGTGCTGTTGTGGCCTTGTGGACCAACATTCCAGCTGAGCGGCTGGCTGAGGACGAACGAGCCAAACTCCTGCATCTGGAGGACGCACTCCGGACAAGAGTTGTCGGTCAGGATCAGGCTGTCGCGCTCATGGCAGAAGCCCTGAGGCGTTCGCGCGCTGGACTGAAGCATCCTACAAAGCCAATCGGGTCGTTCCTGTTCCTTGGACCGACCGGCGTTGGAAAAACTGAGCTCGCGCGCGTTCTGGCCGAGGAGTTGTTTGGCACTGAGTCGTCGCTCATTCGCCTCGACATGAGCGAGTACATGGAGAAGTTCGCCGTGTCGCGCCTCGTTGGAGCGCCACCCGGCTACGTTGGATACGAAGAGGGTGGACAGTTGACCGAGGCTGTGAGGCGTCGTCCATTCAGCATCGTCTTGTTCGATGAGATTGAGAAGGCTCATCCGGACGTCTTTGACATCCTGCTGCAGATTATGGACGACGGGCGTTTGACCGACTCAAGCGGGAGGACGGTCGATTTTCGAAATGCTGTCATTATCATGACGAGCAACATCGGAGGTGAGTTCAATCGGATGGGCGGCCTCGGGTTCAAGCTTCCCGGCGAGGTCGGCGAGGCGGAAGCCCATGCCGCTTCAATGATAGATGAACTGAAGCACAGCTTCAAGCCCGAATTTCTGAACCGCGTCGACGAGGTCGTAGTGTTCAATCAGCTATCGGTCGAGGACATCGAGAAGATCGTAGCGATCCTGCTGAAAAGGGTGACGAGGGAGATTGAGGAGGAGGACATGCACCTCCAGTTCAGCCCCGAACTCGTGTCTTACCTTGCACGCAAGGGTTTCAACCCCGAGTATGGTGCTCGCCCGTTGCTGAGGTTGATCCAGCACGAGGTGGAAAACGAGCTCTCATATCGTATCCTGGAAGGTGAGTTCAAGCACGGCGATACCATCATTGTGACCAGCGACAGCCAGAAGGTGGTCTTCGAGTCCGCAGGGAAAGAACCAGTGCAGGCAAACTAGGCCGGATTCATGAACCCGGAAAGTATACGCAACTTCTGTATCATTGCCCACATCGACCACGGCAAGTCCACACTCGCGGACCGTTTTCTCGAGCGAGCGGGTTTCATTCTGAAGAACAAGGGTGACCAGGTTCTGGATCAGATGGATCTCGAGAAGGAACGCGGCATCACGATCAAGGCACATCCCATCCGTCTCACCTATACCGGACGAGATGGTTCGCCGGTGGTGTTCAACCTGATCGACACACCTGGCCATGTCGACTTCAACTATGAGGTCTCGCGCAGTATCGCCGCATGTGAGGGAGCCGTGCTTGTCGTGGACGCGACGCAGGGTGTCGAGGCACAGACTGTGGCGAACACGTACCTTGCCCTGAATCACAACCTCACGATCATCACCGCAATCAACAAGATTGATCTGCCAAATGCCGACGTCGACGAGACGAAACGCGAGATCGAAGAGATTATCGGACT
>JBAQYC010000194.1:0-4928 GCA_049299835.1 Candidatus Cryosericum sp.
AGCTGCGATCAACAGGTGCAGACTTGGACCTGACGAGTCTGCACCAGGAGATCCTCCATTGCCAGGAACAGCTGGATGCCATTGCCAAACGGAGACAACCCCGGGCGATCATCAAACGTGGCAGCTACGCATACTTTTTGGATGAGTCTACGACCTGATGCTTCAGATACTTTTTCACGTGAGTTGACACGTGTGTGGCCACAGGAGTGACAGAGATAAGATGGATTCCCGCATACGCCGAGAGCCCTATCAGAAGCGCCCCTCGCATTGAACTAACAAACTCGGGGGCCTTGAACAAAAGGGCTCGCGGGAAATGACGGACAGAGGCTTGCACGAAGAAACAAAGATGGATTCCCGCCCGGGCTGGTGTTGCTCGGGCGCTCGCTATACTACAGATGACATCGTTGAGTGGAGGCGGCAATGGAACAACATGGTCTGGTGATGGTGTACACGGGCAACGGCAAAGGGAAGACGACCGCAGCGCTGGGTCTCGGCCTCAGGGCGATCGGAGCCGGACAGCGCGTGTTGCTCGTCCAGTTTCTAAAGGGGGACCCAAGCTACTCCGAGCTGAAGGGCATCGCCTTACTGCCGGGCTTCGAGGTCGTCCAGACGGGTCTGCACCGCTGGGTCACCAGGGACCAGATCAGCCTGCTGGACAAGACAGAGGCACAGCGAGGAATGAACATCGCCCGCAGCGCTTTCGCCGAGGAACGGCATGAGCTTGTCATCCTGGATGAACTCAACTGTGTCATCGACTATGGTCTGATCCCCGAGGCTGACGTCCTCGAACTGCTGTCGCACAGACCTCCGTTCATGTCGGTCTGTATAACGGGTCGCGGGGCTCCGGCGAGTTTGCTGGACGCTGCCGACATGGTCAGTGAGATCGTCGAGATCAAGCATCACTTCCACCAGGGCATCCCCGCCCAGAAGGGAATCGAGCTCTAGCCGCACAGTGAACCCATCGAAACGCAACGCCTGGGGGCTGTTCAACCTCGGGGCGGCGGCTACCATCTGGGGGAGTACCTTCGTGGTCAGCCGCTACGCCCTGGCCAGCGTGTCGTTTCTCCACCTCGTCATCTTGCGGTTTGCATGTTCGACACTACTGTTCCTCATCCTCTTCCTTGTCCGACGGCCACGACTGCCCCACGGCCGCGAATGGTGGCTCTACCTCGGCAGCGCTGTATCCGGCTACGTCCTCTCCATCCCATTCCAGTTCCTCGGCACATCCCTCACCAGCGCGCATATCGGTTCGATCATCACCTGTGCCACGCCGCTGGCGATGGTCGTCCTTGCTGGACTTTTCCTGCATGAACGCATTCGCGCCCGGGACATTGCCGCAATCATCGTCGCTCTCACCGGTGTCGCACTGATATCGGTGGAGGGACTCCGGGGCAACTCAGGGGGCAGTCCGCTGAAGTGGCTCGAAGGCGTTGCCGCCCTGGTTGCCGCCGCTGTCACGTGGGGGTTCTACTCCCTGTTTCTCCGCCTCATCACGCAGACGCAGTCGTCCCTTACCGCAACAGGTATCAGCAACGGGCTCGGGTTCATCATCCTCCTGCCCCTGTTCATATCTGGGGGTGGCACTACCATCGCCACTGTCGCCAGCCACCATGGCCTTGCCGCAGCTATCGCCTACCTCGCTGTCGTCTCCACATTCCTCGGGTTCTATCTCTGGACCCTGGGACTCGAACAGGTCACCAGTGTCTCCGCTTCGTCGCTCATGTTCTTCTGCCAACCCCTTGCGGGGACGCTCCTCGGCATGCTGCTTCTTCATGAGCAGGTCACCGTCCAGACCGTCGTCGGCTGCGGGCTCATCCTGACCGGGCTTCTCGTAAACACGCAGAGGCCACGAACGAACAAATTGTGAAGAATGGATTGAACGTTCATGCCGGCATCTGTGTAGTACAGGTGGCGAAACAGACTTCACACCAACCTCCTTCCAGAGATGAAAAGGGCCTCCGTAGCAGCCGGAGGCCTTTTCGCTTATCAGTGAAACTCTACTCGAACAGCGCCGTGCTGGCGTACCGATCACCGCGGTCAGGGAAGATAGCCACAATCACGCCGCTCTCCAGCGTGCGGGCCAGTTCCATTGCCCCCCACAGGGCTGCACCACAGGAGATGCCGACGCTGATGCCTTCCTTGCGGTAGAGTTCACGTGCGAGGTCAAAGGCGGGAGCGTCTTCGGTCATCCGCAGCGTCAGATCCAGATTGTCGAAGCTGAAGATACCAGGCGTGTAGGCTGCCATGTTCCGCAGACCCTGGATCTTGCTGCCGGCAATCGGCTCGACCCCGACAACCTTCACCTGTGGCACCTGTCGATGCATGAAAGCGGATAATCCGGCCAACGTTCCACCCGTTCCCATACCTGCCACCACGTGCGTAACGCCGGGAACGTCCCGGAGGATCTCGGGGCCGGTCGTTTCCTCGTGCGAACGCGGGTTGGCACCGTTCTCGAACTGGTTGAGGTTGACCCATGAAGGATCCTCTGCAAGCATCTGCTGTACAATCCTGATGGCCAGGTTCGTGCCACCCGCAGCATCGGTGAGAACGATATCCGTGCCAAACATCTTCATGACCTTCCGCCGTTCGATGCTCGCGCTCTCGGCCATCACGGCACGAAACTGGTAGCCACGCAGGGCCGCGATCATCGCCATGGCAATTCCAGTGTTCCCGCTGGTTGCTTCCAGCAGCTGAGCGCCGGGCTTCAGAATCCCCCGCTCCCCGGCATCCTTGAACATGTAAAGGACAGGACGGTCCTTGACAGATCCTCCGGGGTTGTTGCCCTCGAGCTTCGCCAGAATACGGACCCCGGGGCTGGTGCTGAACCGGTGAAGCTCGACGACCGGTGTATTGCCGATAAGGTCAAGGATGGAATTCGTTATCATCTGATTTCTCCTTTAGCATCGCCAGGGGTACATTGACACCATGGGGCAGATCCGGAATCGTGTGACGCGAGGTCTTGGCAGGCATGAGGTTCCCCGTGAGGCCTGCTCGCATGACCTCCGCCTTCGTGACGTGCTCGCCGCTTCTCCACGCGGCGACCGCTATGTGGTCACTGCTGTAGTCGACAAGATAGACCGGCACGTACTTGTACCCCATGCGCTTGAGGGCATTGTATCGGTGATGCCCGTCCAGAATGACCATGGTCCGCTGATCCACGATGATGGGGTCCTTGATCATCCCGTCCCGCACCAGGTCGCGCTGTACTCGTATCATGTTTTCGTTCAGAATCAGCTCGTGCTGCCTCAGGGCATTCACGGGTACCAGTGTTATCGTCATTCATGCTCCTTCTCTGTATGCTCGCAATAAACAGAAAGCCTCCCGTCTCCGGGAGGCTTCGCATGTTCAATGTAAAGATATGCGACTAGCGACACCCCTCGGTATGCTGCGTTTCACAGATGCAGGTATACGTCGCTATGCTTGTCATAGGTCTATTGTGTCCCGACGGGACTTTACGTCAACCTCTCCATGTGATGGTGTCATTCAGGATGTCCTGCCCAGGTAGTCCTCCAGGGCCAGGTGCAGCGCCTGAATGGCATAGCCCGCACAACGCCACTTCGATTCGGGCAGGCCGTCGAGCAAACCCGAGAGGTACGGCATGTCGAGAGCCATGGCTTCGTCAACGGTCTTGCCCGGCAATTCCTTACTGAGGACAGAGAGTGTCGCGATAAGAGCGGTACAGCCTGCTATCCGGTATTTGGCGTCCGTGATGCGGCCTGCATCGACGCTGATGAACAGCGTCAGTTCGACGGCGTCGGCGTTGTCGGTGATATGTCCCGTACCAGAAGGATCGTCGATATGACCGATGTTGCTCGGGCTCATGAACTCACGGATCGTGGCGCGACTGTATTTGTCCATGTCACGCCATCGAGCGCAGGAACCTGACGAGCCCGGGAATGACTTCTGCTGCGTAGTCGACATCCTTCTCGGTTGTCGCATACCCAAACGAGAGACGTATTGACGACTTCGCTTCCTTCAGGTCACAGCCGATGGCCGTCAGCACATGCGACGCCAGCGTTTCCTGGGCGTTGCATGCAGACCCGCCCGCGGCGATGATGCCGGCCTCGTTCATGGCAAGAAGCAGTGGCTCGTTGTCGATACCCTCGATACGAATATTGAGGTTTTGCGGCACGCGCTGCTTCATGTCACCATTCACGGCAATTCGATCGATGCGCGTCGAAAGCTTGTCAAACAACATGTTGCGCAGCATCGTCAGGCGCTTGAGCTCTCCCGGCAGCCGTTCCTTGCCCAGCTGGGCCGCCTTGCCGAGTCCGACGATTCCCGGAACATTGTGGGTCGAACCGCGTAATCCCCCCTCCTGTCCGCCCCCGTCGATGAAGGGATAAAGCGAATTCCGGTCACGAACAAACAGGATGCCGACACCCTTGGGGCCATTGAACTTGTGAGCGGAGACACTCAGAAAATCGACCCCCAGCCTGTCCACGTCAACGGGGATATGTGCGGTCGTCTGGACAGCGTCCGTGTGCATGAGGGCCCCGTGATCATGGGCCACCCGAGCGATGTCGGCGATGGGCTGGATCGTCCCGATCTCGTTGTTTGCATGCATGATCGACACCAGCACCGTGGTTGGTCGCATGGCGCGCCGTACATCGTCAGGATTAACAATGCCACTGCGTCCAGCCTTGACGAATGTGACCTCATACCCCTGGCGCTGAAGTGCCAACGCACTGTGCAGGATAGCATGGTGCTCGAACTCCGCCGTAACGAGGTGTCCGGGCTTGTGGAGCCGCTCGCATGACACCCGTTCCATTGTCCCCTTGAGCGCCCAGTTGTCCGATTCGGTTCCGCCGCTCGTAAAGACGATCTGCTCCGGCTTCGAGCCGATCAGGGATGCGATACGCGTACGCGCTTCTTCAACCGCTGCATGAGCCGTGTCGCCGGATGATGAGTGGGTGTACGTCATCGGG
>JBAQYC010000195.1:0-7423 GCA_049299835.1 Candidatus Cryosericum sp.
TGTTCATAGAGACTGCCCAGCCTGCCCAGCGCCTGCACATCAGCCAGGTTCGCTTCGGTGGCTTTCCAGTAGGCCGCGATTGCCTCCGATGTCTTTCCCCTCGCCTCCTGGATGCGCCCCAGCACCAACCAGGCTTCGTAGTAGCTGTTGTCGACGGCAAATGCCTGATCCAATGACTGTATCGCCTTGACATCATTCTGGTACAACAGGTGATACGCCCAGGCAAGACTCGTGAACGTCCCCGGATCTCCCGGATCGATGTGTGTCAGGTTCTCGTACACGGCGATGCACTCTGTATCTCCCATACTCAGCAGGTATCTCGCCTGGTCGATCTGGTATTCGATATACCAGGGGTTCAGGGCGATTGCCCGCTCGAAGCCATCGCGTACAGCCTGGTCGGCCGACGGGTCACTCCCGCGTTCTGCCAGCGTCAGATTCGCCTTGGCATACAGATACGGATACGCTGCGTTCAGCGGGTTGATGCGCTGGGAAATGGCGAACAGGCGAGCTGCCTGCGTGGCATCAGTACTGAATGCCGCCGTGCCCCTACCGGCAACAAAGCTGGCAGACACGCCAATGAGCGCCACAGCAATGCATAGTGACATCGCAGCCATGACCGGAGGCCGCCAGTTCATCTTCGGCTTGCCGGCGAGCCTGGACGTCGTCTGGTCGCTCTCAGGCACACGTCTCCACGGCTCAAGCAGCCACACGCCCTGATGCAGCAGTGCCGACACGGCCACACCGCAGAACACGGCTACCATCAGCGGCAGGAAATAGGACTGGAAGTCCCAGTCCAGCATCGCGTGGATAACCACGCCCGTGATGCCGAAGGCCGCGCCCATCATGAGCGGGTCCCGCCCGGCATCGCGGACAGCAGCAAGCCACAAGAGCCCCAGGACAGCAAGCATGAGCAGGGCTTGAGCTACGAGCCCAATCACTCCGGTTTCAGTCAGCCACAGCAGGGCCTGCGAGTGGGGATCCGCAGAGAAGAAGTTTGTGCTCCGGAACCGGAAGTACACGCTCGCATACGTCCCAGGCCCACTGCCGAACACGGGATATGCAGCCCCGTAGTGCAGGGCGTCCCGGATCATCGCGATACGACCGCCGATGCTCGACATCTCGGGGTCCGTATTGCGGACCTCCGCACCAATGCCGGTGAAGCGCTCTCCGACGTCAGGGGCAGAAGAGATGGCCGACACCGGCAGCAGCATCGAAACGACTGCCAATACCAGGACCAGGCTAGTGACAGTGACCGCACGCATGCGCCGGAACCCACCCCGAGGAGCCAGACGCAGCCCCAGGATAAGCATCGTGACGAGTACCAGACCAAGGACGACATACCCCCACCGCGAGGTGGTCAACTGCATGGCAACCAGCGGGACGACGAGCCCGACCAGCGCTGCAGTGCCTCTGCGCCCGCCGCGCCATGCCAATGCAACCCCCAGCGCTATCGGGACCAGCAGGAATGAGGCAAAAGCATTGGCATACCCGAAGAAGGCGCTGAGACGGTTTCCAAACGTCGCAAGTGTCCGTAGCGCGTAGCTCCCCAGCCCGCTCTGCGGCCAGCGCATGCCCGCCAAATACAGGACCGAACCCGCGCCCGCCGCAGCGATGCTCCACCAGTAGAACATAACGAGAAAGCGGTCACGGAGGGCTTCCCGGTCGATGAGTGTCGCGCCAAGTAGAAACGCCTCAGCCAGAGCCGCAGCCTTCAGTAGTTCCCTGAGGCTTGCCCAGCCGTAAACCGACAGGATCGCAGAGATGACCAGCACCGCTCCGTTGACTATTGCAAGGAGCCCCAGCCTCGAGCCCAGGAACATATGGATTCTGCTCCAGTCCCTCACAATGAGCACGAGCCCAGACAAGAGCAGGACGACCACAGCTACGAGCTGGCTGGACTCGTGAAACAGTGCTCCATCACTTACAAGGGCGACGGTGGCAGCAATCAGTATGCCAAGCGGCCTCAGCCAGTCTACCCACAGCCGAGCCCGTATCCTGGGATTGACAGCTTTCTGCCCCGGAGTGACCTTAGCTTGCTTCGTCACACCCACACGCCCCTTGTCCACCGGGTGCCGTCCCTCACCGTTACGGCTGTTCATGGCCTGCCCCGCTTGTCAGCTTCATGACGTTGCCCCGGTTATCAACCGGCAGAAACCTCACGCGCCAGGAGCAGGCGCCGATGATACAACGTGAAAGGACAGGTGTTCGAGCGGTCAATGCAGCAACAGGCTTTCTCATGGAACCTCCCTGAACACACAGCCTCAAACAAAAACCCAGACCGTCACGTACGCATGCTATTGAGCAGTCTGTACGCCCAATTCTAGGCCGCGGGGGTGGCTTGTCAACGCCGCACTGCATACGAGTCCTGACATTCCTGGCTGGTGACCTCGGGGCAATTTGTCAGCCCCCCGAACACATTTCCTCAATACGAGGGGTGCTTCTGAGGGGCGTTCGTCGGCACAGGCGGGAATTCATCCCCCGTACTACCCGACGCCTGTCTGCCAGCTCATCCCAGTTTGCCCTCAACCAGCATGATGGCGCGCCTGAGATCGTCCATGCCCTGCTTGAAGCGCTTGACGGCTGTCGTCACTGAGCAGTGGCGTTCCCTGGCGATTGCCGGCCACGTGCGCTCGCGCCAGTAGCGGTCACGGATAATGGCAGCCTTCCGGCTATCGATCATTGTAAGGCCCAGCGTGACCCGTCCCGCGATGTCCGACGTCGCCGGTCGTACCGCAAGGTCTTTCATGATTCCTCCTGAGGTGCCAGAAAGGCATCGCCGGTGCCTGCAGTAAACCATGGCGACGTTCCCGCCGTGCCGAGGTGCGTTGGCGTGCGACCTTCGTGGTCGCACCAGTGCAGCATGGTACGCCTCGCGACGGTGTTGCCGATACGCAGTTGCTCGTCAAGCGGGCGTTCCCGGTAGCGGCCGCAGCATGACCACAATGCATAGCCGGCGACTTGAACCAGATCATCGGCATCCAGCCCCCACGTCCGCGCGTAGTTGCGCGCCATGCCGACGATGGCAGGGCGCAGACCATCATACAGTGGTACAAACCAGGCATCATTTCGTTTCACACAACCCTCCCAAGTGTGCATAATTGTACACAATCTGTGAACAACGCAAGTGTTATCAACATTTTTCCTGTGGACTTTCTGTGCTGTCGTGTATAATATGGAAGACACCACAGGAGCGGATTACTGCGGAACAGTCCTGGTGCTGTGTCACATGGTGGAAGTCCCGGTGCAAGGCAGGATTCCTCAATCGATGTGAAAGGAGAAAACGATGGGATTCAGGGAGAATGTCCAGGCATTGCTTGCACAACGCGGCTGGAGTCAGCGGGAACTGGCTGCCACTGCCGGTATCTCGCCCGGCGCCGTGGGTTCCATCCTCGAGGGAGAATCATCCAACCTGCGGACCATCGCAAAGGTGGCCGAAGCGTTTGGCGTCGATGTGGCCGACCTCATGCGTGAGGAGAAGCCCATGGAGCCCAGGGACGAACTGAACGTGGCACTGCGCCATCAGGGAGACCTGTCCGCTGCCGACATCCAGGCAGTACACGCTTTCATCTCCTATATCCGGGATGCCCGGCCACAGCGTGGCAAGCGTGGCCGCTAGAGCGATCCTCTCACCACACGTGATGGCATATGCCCGGCACGTGCGCGAGCGCTTCCCCCGGCTCGTCGCAGGAACGACCGTTGTGGACCTGGACTCCCTGGCCGACGATGTGTGTACGTCCCTCGACGACTTTCCGCTCACGACGGGCGTGCTGGGTTGTACGGTCTTCGAGCACGGCGAAGCCTACACCGCCATCCGGGAAGGTCTGCGACGCGACCAGCCGGCACGCTACCGCTTCACCCTGGCACACGAAGTCAGCGAGATCCTCCTGCGACGGTATCTCTGTACCCTGACGGACCAGTACCGACGCGAACGCATTTGCGACGCCTTCGCGGCCGAACTCCTGCTCCCGCATTCAGCGGTGCTTGCCAGTGTCGCCGTCCTCGTCGAAGCCCATGTCGGCGGTCCGGGACCGTCCGAAGCAACCATCGACGAACTGGCCCGGTGCCTGGCATCGACGTATGACGTGTCCCTCACGACCGCACGCATCTCGGTTACCGAGTGTTTGTAGATACCATTCCTGCCAAGCCGGGGTTCTATTCCTCCATCTCGCTGATGTACCACCGAGCATCCATTTACCAGCTGACCCCCAAAGCTGACCCCGGAGGTGGACACTGATACGTCCCGCCGCTACAATATCAACGTTGTATCTGCAAGAGGAGGAACCATAGTGCCGTCCGAAAACGACCAGAACATCACAACCTCGCGCCGATCGTCACTGACCCGCCTCCTGCACAAGCAGTCGGTGACTCAGGCAGCGGTGCTCATCGCCGTGCTCGCGTTCATCAGCAAGTTCATCGGTTTCGCCCGTGAGATCGTCATCGCACGCCAATTCGGCGCCACCGGGCAGACGGATGCCTTTCTTGTCGGCATGATGGTCCCCAGTCTGGTACTCGGCCTGTTTGCGGGAGGACTGGGAACGCTCATCGTGCCCTGGTACCTGGGCCACAAGAGCAAGGACCCGGAACGCGCCCGCGTGCTGGTCGACCAGGTGGCGCTCGTATGGAGCGTAATCTTCGTGCTCGTGTGCATCGGCGTGTGGGTTTTTGCCCCCCAGCTGGTGCACATTTTCGCACGCGGCTTTACAGGCACCCGGTACGACCTGGCCGTTCAGGTGACCCGTCTTCTCGTCCCCATGGGCTTCATGCTCATCCTGACCGGCTTGTTCACCGGCCTTCTGCAGGCAGAGAGCAGCTTTCTGGTGGCGATACTCTGGACAATAGCAGGCAATGCCGCCCTGGTCGGTTGCTTGCTCGCCTTCTCCACGCGCATGGGCATCCAGGCCTGGACCCTCGGCCAGACGGTGATGGCCTTCGTCGGGTTTGTGCCACTCGTCATTCTGCTGTCCGGCAAGAGATACGGCTTCTTCCGCCGTTTCAACGTCCGGCACATGGATTGGCCGGCCATCCTGCAGTTTGCAGCCCTGCTCATGCCACTGGTACTTGCGGGCGGTGTAGGCACCCTGAATGTCATGGTAGACCGCTGGGTCGCCTCACGCCTGCCCGAGGGCGCGATCGCCGCCCTCAACTTCTCAGGTCGTGTCTGGACCCTCCCCATCACCCTTCTTGCCGGTCCCATCGCCACTGCCGTCTTTCCCTCATTCTCATCCATGGCCGCGGACGGGTCAGCCTTGCATGCCATGGATGACAAGATGCGACGTACTCTCGCCTTTGTCGCCTACATCGTCCTCCCGTCGTCAGCAGGCATCATGGTCCTGGCAACGCCCATCACGCGTCTGCTGTTCCAGCGGGGAGCCTTCGATGCCGGAGCGACTGCCATAACGGCCTCCTGCGTCCAGATGTATGCACTGGGCCTTATCTTTCAGGCTGTACAACCCATCCTGGCCAAGGTCTTCTATGCCTTCAAGAACACGGTGACGCCCCTGCTGATCGGTCTGGGCATCGTAGGAGCCAACATGGCAGGCAACATCATCCTCAGCAGGTACCTGGGGGCTTCCGGTATTGCGCTGGCGACGTCCATCACCGTCATGCTGGGTTCAATTGTCTATGCTCTTGTCCTGCGCCGCTACTTCCGCGCGGAGGACCGCGCCACCCCGACGTACCCGCTTGGGGCCCAGATCCTCAGGACTCTTCTGGCCACCATTCCCGTCGGGCTCATCGCATACCTGGGACTCCAGTGGATCGGCCTGGTCTCGTCGTTCATGCCCCTGCTGGGTCGCACCATGGCCGTCTGCACCATCGCGGTGATTGCCTATGCAATGTGCAGTATCGCCCTGCACCTCGACGGCTGGCAAGCCATCATAGACCGATTCAAGGGACTCATCCTCCGGCTGCAGCGAAAATAGGCGTCTTCCGGTACAGACGGGAATCAATTGCCTGGCCTGATCAATGTACCAGAGGATATACATTTACCAGCTGACCCCAAAGCGATTGCAGACATGCGTGCGGTGCATACAATGAACGCATGAGAAAACGACTGTTCATGCTGTTTGCTCTGCTCCTGCTCGTCGGCCTTGCCCTGGGAACGCGGTTTGGGGATGTCGTCCTGTACACGACCGACTGGCTGTTCGCGGCAGCCACACTGGTCGTCTTCGCCGCCTTCTGCATCTGGTGGCTGCCGGACCACCGCCTGGTGGCACTGTCGGTCGACTGGACGTCGCTGCTGCTGGTGGTCGCCATCGTTGCCCTGGCCCTGTTGTCCCCGTACCGATATGGTGCACAGATCGAGGCGGCCAAACTGGGCAGTGCCCTCCTGCTGGCGATTATGGTCCTCAACCTGGTCCAGGAGCGCGGAGACCTGCAGTTCTTCCTCAATGGCATCCTGTTTCTCGGGGTCGGCATGGCGGCCGTATCGTTTGCATACTACATGGCGGCGATGTCGCCGCTGTTCTACTTCACACCCCTGTGGGCGGGCAACCTGGAGTACCACTTTGTCGTCAATGGCCAGCTGTGGGGGCTGTGGCAATACCACAACTCCTTTGCCGGGTTCATCGTCCTGTGCACCCTGCTGAGCGTCGGCATGGCCACGGGCGACAAGCGCCGCGACTGGCGCCTCCTGTACAGTGTCTGTGCGAGCTTCCTGCTCATGGTGCTGTACCTCACGACCTCACGCGGGGCTTTCCTGACAGGCGTCATCGGCCTGGGTGCGCTGGTCCTGCTTGCACCACGTGGCTGGAGAGGACGCGTCCTCCTGCGTATGCTCATCGTCGGTGCCGCAGCGGCGGGGCTCACTGTGCTCAATCGCGTAACCTGGGTGACGGCCGAACTCAACGCAGACAAAGGTGCGGCGCTGGGCGCCTTTGTCACCGGCAGTGGTGACCAGTCCAATGACACGCGCGTCCACCTGATCGTACTGGCACTGCGTCTGTTCCGGGACCATGTGCTCGCAGGCACCGGCCTTGGGACTTTCCCGCAGGTCTGGACTGCGTTCGAGTGGGTGCCGGACGTGGCCCGCCGCATCGACCCGCACTCCTTCTTCTTCCGCTTCCTGGCCGAGACCGGCCTCCTGGGGACCGTGCCCCTGTTCGCATGGATCGCGCGGCGTGGCCTGCACGGATTGGACCGTGTGTTCGGTTCACGCGAGGATATGGGTGTCACCGGTCTGTGGGCGGGCACCTTCGCCTACTTCCTCCACATGTGCATGGATGTCGACTACGTATACGCTGCTGCACCCGTCACCCTCTTCTTCTGTCTGGCACTCCTCTCGACACGTGTCGTAACGTATGACCTGCTCAGCCGTGACGATCGCCGTATGACGGTGCATCGCAGACGCATCTCCTGCCTTGTTGCGGGCGGGATCGCCCTCCTGATCGCACTTGCTCCGATCCAGCGAGGAGTCGCCTCACTC
>JBAQYC010000196.1:0-3923 GCA_049299835.1 Candidatus Cryosericum sp.
ATTCATGAGCAGGATACCGTAGGTGACACCCTCGGGGAAGTTGCCCAGCTGGCGGATGAGAACCGTCATGAGTCCCGCACCGATACCGAACACCCACTTGCCGACAGGAGTCACTGGGGTCGTGACATAGTCTGTAGCCATGAAGAATGCTCCAAGCAAGATACCGCCTGCCAGTACCGAGAAGACTGGATCCCGTCCAAACAGCCAGGATGCGACGAATATCGTGGCAACCATGGCGACCGGCGTCCGCAGGTCGATGACTCGCGTCGCCACGAGGAATGCGGCTCCCAGCAGGAGCAGCAACCCAGACGTTTCACCAATGCAGCCGGAACGATTGCCAAGGAACATCTCAAGGTAAAGGGCTGACTTTCCGCTGACGCCGACACTCTTCATGACGTCGGTGAGGGCACCGCCAAGCTTGAGGATGCCCAGAGGTGTTGCTGTGGTGGTCGCGTCGACGGCAACCGTGTGCAGAGATGGAGACCAGCGCGTCATAAATGCCGGCCAGCTCATCAGCAGAACCGCGCGGCCTACCAGAGCGGGATTCGCGAAGTTTCCGCCGAGTCCGCCGAACAGCTCCTTGACCACAATGATGGCGAACGCTGAGCCGACCGCAGCCATCCATACTGGTGAAGACACTGGCAGGATAAGCGCGAGCAGCATTCCTGTGACGACTGCCGAAAGGTCGGTGATGTGCGTCTCGCGGCGAAGTGCTTTGCGGAACAGGAATTCGGCTGCAACAGCACTGACGACGGATGCAGCTGTGACCAGCAGCGCCCGGGGTCCAAAAAAGTATACTCCTCCCCCCAGGGCAGGCAGCAGGGCGATGATGACCATGCCCATCGTCTTCTGGATGTCGTTGCTGGTCACGAAGTGCGGTGCACCGGACAGCATGAGCTTCATCGCCTTATTTTCCATGGCGGGCCTCCCTGGCACGCTGGTTGCGGAGGAGATCCTTGCCGAGCTTGAACCGTTGAGTGAGAGGAATGCGGGCCGGACACACATAACTGCATGCACCACACTCGAAGCAGTCGATGAGGCCGATGGCATCGGCACGATTGAGGTCGTCGGACAGAAGTGCCGCATTCAGCAGCATTGGCATCAGCCGTGCGGCACAGGCATCTGCGCAACGGCCGCAACGGATGCACTGACGCTCTTCGTACTGCTTCGACTCCGCAGTATTGAAGAGGAGGATGCCGCTGGTACCCTTGGCGACGGGAATCTGCAAGGATGGCACGGCAACACCCATCATGGGGCCGCCGAAGATCACCTTGCGGACATCGTCGCTAATCTGGATCACATCTGGAACAAGGTCGGCGAGCACCGTCCCGATCGGAGCATACAGGTTCTTGGGTGTTGTGCAGGCTCCGCCTGCGACCGTGAAACCACGCTCGATAAGCGGTTTTCCGTCGACAAACGCTTCCTTGACGGCTTTCAGCGTTCCAACGTTCTGGCAAAGGACGCCAATGTCGAACGGAAGACCCTTTGAGGGAACCTCGCGACCGGTAACCGCTCTTATGAGCATCTTCTCGCCGCCCTCCGGGTACTTGGTGGCAACGATGACCGTTTCCATGAGAATACCATGGCTATGTGCGGCAAGTTGTTTCTCAATGACAGGCAGAGCATCCGCTTTGTTGGATTCGATGGCGATAAACGCCTTCCTGGCGCCCACAATGTGTGCCGCAATGGCAAGCCCCTCAACGACATCCGCAGCCGATTCGATCATGGTGCGATAGTCGATGTTCAGGTACGGCTCACACTCGGAACCGTTTGCGATAATGGTATCGACAGGCTTGTCGGCAGGGGGAGCCAGCTTTACATCGGTCGGAAAGGATGCTCCCCCCATGCCGACAACGCCTGCATCACGCAAGCGTTTGATTGCTTCCTCACGTGAGCAGGCGAAAGCATCAAGTGGCGGCATATATGCTGTTTCATCGGTTCCGTCAGCCTCGATAAAGACGGCCATGCCGTCTTTCGAGTTGCTCTGAGGTGCGGGCTCGATCTTGCGAACAATGCCGGTGATCGATGCATGGATGGTGGCGGCCGGGCAGGCCTGAACGTCACCGATCATCTGTCCCTTGACAACGCGGTCGCCAACCTTGACAAGGGGCTGATTTTGAGCCCCGATAGCCTGTGTCAGGTGGATGACGACAGACTTTGGCGTCGGGACGCGCTCGATGGGCATATTCCTGGTCCTTTCCTTGTTCTCCGGGGGGTGAATGCCACCTCCGAATGTTTTCAGACTCATCTAGACCAGCTCTCCTTTCCCTTCAGGCTGTTCGACTCTGTGCCCACAGTGCGGGCACGACTTCCAGTTTGTTTCCATGAGTTCGCCGCATGCCGGACACACGGTGCGGAGTTCGTTGCCACATGCGGGACAGAATCGGTACCTCGACTTTACTTCATGTCCACAGACCGGGCACTTTCTGTCCTGCTCGTCCATGAGAAATGCGTAGTAGCTCCTCTCAAGCTTGAGAACGTCATCGTTCAACTTGTCCGTCATATGGTCATCCAGAGTAAGGGGGTCGCGGACCAGAAGATATATGATCAGTGGCAGCAACCCGAGGCCGACTACGGTAAAGACCGACCAGGTGACGGTGTTGGCGCCCCTCCTCGACGTGTCCTTGATGATCCAGATGAGGATGACGGCGACCAGGACAGCCATACCCAGCAGAATGGAACTCAGGTTCGGCACGACCGTGTTCTGCCAGAATTCAACCAGTAATATAGTGATGATGTCACCTCCCGGTGCAGAAGAATATCATGGACGCACAAATGTGTACAGGCCCATGAGCTTGCGGACCGCTCCCACAAGGTAAAGGGAGCCTGTCACGAGCAGCCATGAGCCATCCGGCGTCAATTCCCGGGCTCTCTCGTATGCCCGCTCCGTGTCGTCTTCCACGATGATGGAACTATGGGGATGGTA
Organism: Candidatus Cryosericum sp.; assembly: GCA_049299835.1. Lineage (GTDB taxonomy): Bacteria > Caldisericota > Caldisericia > Cryosericales > Cryosericaceae > Cryosericum. The sequence goes on from JBAQYC010000196.1 coordinate 2,927, forward strand.
GTGCAGGAACTTCTCCTCCAGTTCCCGGGGGCTGGCGGCCCGACCATTGTCGGGGACACGGGTCAGGACGATGGTGTCCATCTCTGGAGCCAGCATGCCGGCGATGCCGTCCATGTCCTTGTCCATGAGCACGCCGAACAGCATGGTGAAGCGCTGACCAGGGAAATGGGCATGCAACGATTCCACCAGGTACTTGGCCGCTGTCTGCGTATGCGCACCGTCCAGAAGAACTGTCGGCGTCCCGGGAACGAGTTCCATGCGTCCTGGCCAGAACGTTTCCTCCAGAGCGCGACGCATTGCAGATTCAGAGACGTCGATCCCGTCCTTGACGGCCAGTGCGATGACAGCGGTGATGGCGCTCGCCGCATTCTGGACCTGATGTACACCGCGTAAAGAGATGGTCACGTCGGAGAGCGAAACGTGTCGCCCGAGGACCACGCCGGTGTAGTCGAATGTGACAGAATCCGGGGTAAAACGCTGCGACGAAAATGTGTAGTCTCGTCCGGCAAGGAGTGTCTGGTTTCCCATTACTTCGGCCTGAGCGAGAAGGGTCGCCTGAGCGGCAGGGTAGTCCTGGTGACCGAGAATAGTCGTCCCCCCCTGCTTGATGATGCCGGCTTTCTGGGTCGCGATCTCCTCGACGGTGTTGCCAAGCCGGTCCGTATGTTCCAGTCCGATATTTGTGATGACGGCAACCTCGGGTACAGGGATGACATTGGTGGCATCATACAGCCCCCCGAGACCGACCTCCCACACGACGATGTCGACCTTTTTCCGGACGAAGTGCACGATCGCCATGGAGGTGAAGACCTCGAAGACCGTGACCGGGTCGTCTTCCGAGACGATGCCGATAGCACTCCAGACAACATCGAATGCGTCAAGAAACTCCTCCGGCGAAAGCATCGTACCGCCCACCGAAATACGTTCGCCGACATCCACGAGAGAAGGCGAGATGTAAAGGCCGACGTTGTAGCCGGCTTCCTCGAGGATGCGTGCC
>JBAQYC010000197.1:0-2993 GCA_049299835.1 Candidatus Cryosericum sp.
CTACTGATCGGTCTTCTGACATGGTCAGTGTTGCTTCTCGCAATTCCATCGCTCGCAGCACTACTGGCCCCCATCCTCAACAGCGCCTCTGCTATCCTGTTCGACTTTCTCGAACTGCTTGGACACATCCCGGGGTCACACCGGAATGTTCCTGCACCTTCACCATTCCTGCTCCTTTCCCTGGGGATCCTGTTCGGAGTCGTCATCCTCACTGTCGACAATCGGCCACGACTCAGCCCGGGGCATTACGCGGCAGTACCCATAGCTGCAGCAACTGTACTGGTCTTGCTCCTCTGGATATTCGGCGCGGTCCCTGCTGACATGCGCGTGACCTTCCCAGTCGTCGAACAGGGAAGTGTCGTCCTTGTCCGCAGCCAGAGCATCGGCACGTGGCTCTGTCTGTTCGACACCGATGGCAAAGCCGCCAACCGGGCAGCCCGGGCACTCGCGGCACTCGGCGTGAACACGCTGGATGCCGTCGTAATAGCAGGATCCCCAACGGATCTCCCGGACCAGCTGGATTCCTTGTTCGGGCTGCTGGCCCCAAGCCGCGTGTACCTCCCATCACAATTTGCCCGGACTCCGATTCCGGGGCTCGACACTGGCTTCCAATCAACTATTATCTCCCTCGAAACCGGGGAGATGGTCTCCGCCCAGGTGAGCAACACGATCATGCGCGCAGGCAACTCCAGGCAATCTGGGCCCTCGCTGACGCTCATCACTCCTGCCATCGTCGGGATAGCGGGCCCTGCCACGACGTCGCTTGTTGCAGGCTCCCCTGGATTCACGTACGACACTTCTGCTGGAACGGTTCAGGTTCTCACCGAAGACTCGGCACTGACCTTTTCTCTCAAACAGACCGGCTGCATCTCCGTATTCACCCGCAGCTCACGCTGCTGGGTTGCGCCCGACCCAAGACGTTGATACAATGAGCATATGACGAACCGAGTAGTGCTTATCGATGGGAGTTCAATTCTGTACCGCGCGTTTTTTGCGATGCCGCACCTCAGCACCGCGACGGGTGTTCCAACGGGGGCGATCCTTGGAACCACGACGATGCTGCTCACGATCATCGAGGAGCTTCAGCCACAATACATGGGCGTCTTCTTTGACCGCAAAGCAGCGACCTATCGCCATGAAATGTTCGAGGATTACAAGGCCAACCGGGAAACCATGCCGGATGAACTTGTCAGTCAACTCGTCAACCTCAAGCAGCTCATCCGCTCACTTGGGATCGTCACACTCGAAAAGGACGGGTTCGAAGCAGACGATTTCATCGGTATTTACAGCAAGGCTGCCAGGGAGGCTGGAATACCCTGCATTATCTACTCCGGGGACAACGATCTGCTTCAACTGACCGACGAAAATACATCAGTACGCATTACGGTCAAGGGCGTGAAAGAGATCAGAGAATACACTCCAGCAGCAATTCTCGAGGAGTTTGGCCTGACAGCCCACCAGCTGATCGATGTGAAAGCGCTCAAGGGGGACATGTCCGACAACATCCCCGGCGTACGAGGTATCGGCGAGAAGACCGCATTGAAACTGGTTCAGGAATTCGGGTCAGTGGAGGCACTACTCGAGAACGGCGGTCCCGAACGCTACCGGGCCCTGATCGCCGAAAACCGGGATATCATCCTGCGCAACCGCTCACTGGTCACTATTCAGATGGATCTGGACGAACCCACGACCCTCTCAGACCTGGACCGCAGGACCCCCGACGCCGGCCTGAGCGTCCAGCTGTTCCAGACACTGTCCTTCGTGACGCTGAGCCGGCGTGCATCGAAGGTCCTCGGCGTGCCATCGCTCGCCGTGGCATCAACACCTGTACACCGCGACGACCTTTTCAACTCCGATGCTCGGCCCGCAACGGTCGCTCCGGATCCTGTACGGGCGACGAACGCAGTCTTCGATGACCGAACAGCACTGGCCGTCGTGCCTGATGCCGAAGCTCAAGGATTCACGGTGGCCTACCGAACGAAGGATGATGCTTCGTCGACGCACGTCGACGCCATGTTCGGCTCGCTCCCGGAAGCCCTCCCTCCAGATGGCGCCGGCATGACCTACGTATACGACTACAAGAGACTCTGCCATGCCCTCGCACCGTTCGGCCTGCTTGCGCCCGCCCCAATCCGTGATGTTATGCTCGCACAGTATCTGCTGGACCCTGACCAGAAAGCCTGGGGCCTCGATCGTATCGGCGATGCATGGGGGCTGACCGGAGACACCTCTACTGCCAGAGGATTGGCCGACCTCGTCTATCGTGTTTCGTACCCCATCGACGTGGCTCTCGAGGAGTCACATCTCACAGATACGCTGAACGACATGGAAATCCCGTTCGCAGCCGTCCTCGCAGACATGGAGATGGCAGGCATACGAACAGATACTGCTTATCTGCGAACATTTGGGGCAAAGCTTGGCCTTCGCATTGCCGAGCTGGAACGCCAGGTCTACGAACTCGTCGGCACACACGATTACAGCCTTCAGTCTCCAAAACAGCTGGGCGTTCTTCTCTTCGATGTGCTGAGACTTGCACCGACCAAGAAAACCAAGACCGGTCTGAGCACCGACGTCGAATCCCTGGAGGCGATCCAGAATGAACATCCGGCCATTCCGCTCATCCTGGAACTCCGCCAATTGACCAAGATCAAGGGAACCTATACGGATTCGCTGGTGCGATATGTCACACCGGACGGGAAGATTCACCCCACGTTCCTCCAGACCGGCACGTCGACGGGACGCATCAGCTGCATCGATCCCAACCTGCAGAACATCCCCGCCAGAACCGAGGTCGGGCGCGAAATCAGACAGGCGTTCATCCCCAGCCACGATGGCTGGTTCCTTGTCTCAGCAGACTACTCCCAGATCGACCTCCGGATGCTTGCGCATCTCTCAGCCGACGCAAACCTCTGCAGCGCATTTGCCCAGGGCGAGGACATTCACCTCCACACAGCTTCTCAGGTCTTCGACGTTCCAGAATCAGCAGTGACTCC
>JBAQYC010000198.1:0-3702 GCA_049299835.1 Candidatus Cryosericum sp.
CGCTGCCTGCGCGAGTGCGGTCTTGTCTCCGCTCAGCACGATGGCAAGTATGTCTTCTACCGACTCAGTGATGACCGCGTCGGAGAACTGCTGGAGCTGGGGGAGTCCCTCCTGGCTGGTGTGGCTCACGGGATTCGTGAATGTGGCCGGTACAACCTTCGGCAGAGTCGGAAGGGGAGCCCTTCCGACGACCATGCTGTCGATTGAAGGCTGATCGAACGCTCGAAACAAGTCACCTGATTGGGATGGTTTGAGAAATGATCGTAACGATTCTTACGGCAATAGCAACATACATCGCGACCAGCGTCGATGAATTTTTTATCGTGCTCGTCTTCTTCTCTCGGGAGAAAGGAAAACGTCGGATGAGTGGTGTCGTCTGGGGGCAGTACCTGGGGACGACCGCATTGATTGTTGTCAGTCTCCTGGCTGCTTTTGGTCTCAGTTTCGTTCCTCAGGACTGGATCATCGGACTGCTGGGCCTGGTCCCGATCGCCCTGGGACTGAGGGTCGCCTTCAAAAAGGAAGAGGAGGCGGAAGAGGACGAAGTCATTAATTCAACCAGGAAGTACCGGAGTGTTGTCCTCAGCATGACGCTGCTTACGATCGCCAGTGGCGGGGATAATATTGGCGTCTATGTTCCACTCTTCTCCTCTCTGAACGTGTCGCAGATCGGCGTCACGCTCGCGGTGTTCTACGTGTCCATCGCCATTCTCTGTCTTCTCAGCTACCGTCTTGCCAACTTCAAGTACCTGCGAGAGACAATCGAGAAGTACGAGCGCATCATCGTACCCGTTGTGCTCATCGGGCTGGGCATCATGATCCTGAGTGAAAATGGCACGTTCGCTGCTCTTGCCAGCCTCTTCAGGTAATTAGCAGGAACAAATGGAGTGATGCATTATTGTCTGAGCACGGCCGCCTTGAGACCCTCGTGAATGGCTCGCCAGACTTCCATGCTCAGACATTGCGGCTTGTGAGAAGCGACGGCTATGATGTGACATGTCTGACTCAGGCTGTGCAGAATCACATTGACGCAGGATGGGAGAGCTAGCTCCAGTACCGCTGTTGCCGTGCATGGCAGACATATGGCTTGATTGGTCAATTTGACAGAGGATTGGTCAAAGAGTCCGATGGTTTGCAGATCAGGTTGAAGAAGCGTGCTGGAAGCGTTGATTGGAGCGGCCGCAGTTGCGGCCGTGCTGAGGCCTTGGCGGCAACAATGCTTAGACTTGAAACAGATGAGCACGTGGCCAAAGCGACGTACCGACCACCAATTCCTGACGGAGGGTTCCTGCTTCGTGCGTCGTCTTGTCGTGTCCCGTTCAGCCGCTATGCAGGGAACACGCTTGTGTACAGTCACACCGTTCTTGGCTTCCTATGGCCCTCAGCGCGGTGACACACTAGTCCGGCAGCGGAGAGTCGAACGTTGGATGCAGTTGCGGCACGAAGTACGTTTCGTTTCCCCTGTAGGTCACACTGAACGTGACGCGGCCGGACATGTCGTCTCTGCCGACGATGGAGAGTTCTGCCGGTTCCGTCGCGGTGTTCGGGTCATAGCCGGCGACAGTCCAGCGGCGCGTATCGACCTTCTGCCAGTTGAAGGCAACGACTGCATGGCCGTATGATCCGTGTGGATCGCTCACATACAGGCGCAAGAGAACCGGCTGTCCCCCTGCGAGTCCCTCGCGCAGCTTCGCTACTTCTGTCGACATGCCGGCTGCAAGTGTCTTGGCGAGTGACCAGGCCACAATCGACCATGGGTCCAAGCGCGTGTTGGCGACGTGTTCACGAATCAGGTACTCCTGCCACGCGATGGACAGATCAGAGAACCTGCCGGCGGTCGGGGCAGCCCGTGACTGCTCAAACAGGGCCACCGATGCCGCTCCCATCCCGGCACAGATCCCTTCGGCTGCCAGGGGCTCCTCTTGCCACACAGGGGACTGCTCCATGTTCGCAGCGTCATTGGGAAAGCGAAACCCGTACGTCTGCGTGCTGTAACCCTGAACGCTGAGGTTCCCCAGCGCCGGCCCAGTCGTCCATAGAGACAGATGCATGGTGCTGCATTTAACGAAATCGCCTTCTATCGTTCCGCCTGCGTATATCCAACTCTCGCTGTCCCAGTAGTAGGCTCCTGCGTCCGCATCGCCGGTCGGTCGAGGCAGCATGAGGATGACCTGCATCTGAATCGTCCCCTTCCCCAGGAGCCGTACGTCGTAGATCGGAGCATCTGTGGTCAGATGGTTCTCGGCTACTAGTGCTGTTGGGTGGTCAATGCGCGTGAGGGTCAGAGTGGCAGGCGCCGTCAGGCCGTCCGGAGGAATGACAACCAGTGTGCCGTCCGACAAGGAGACCTGCCCTCCTGCAGACGGCTGAATGAGTTGACGGACAGTGTGCGCCCTTGCGGACAGGAGCCATACGGAAAGGGTAGACATAGCTAGCACGGTCACAGTGGCCACCATCACCCATACAAAGCGGTGGGGTCTTGCTTGCTGCAGTCCATGGTGACTCTTCAATCCTACCATGTCCTTGCCATCTAGTCCTGGCCCTAGCTCTACGGCGGCCACCCGGGCCGGCGCGGGCTGAGAAATGCGGGCTCCTCTTCCAGAACTGGGAAGGCCACTCGCAGGTGTTCTACTCGTATCGATGTGTGCCTGAAACGTGGAAGCGCCTATCCGCAGCATGTCTCCATCGTTCAGACGACCAGGCACAGACGGAGACAACCTGGCTCCATTGAGAAATGTCCCATTCGTGCTGTCCTGATCGACGAGGAAGTAGCCGCCACCCTTAGTCTCTATCTTTGCATGGATTCGAGAGGCTAGTGCGTCAGCTAGCGGGAGGACGAGATTGCTGGAGGGAAGCCGTCCGAGCACGAAGGCCGTGGTACTCACATCGACCACTCTTCCCTTGAGTGGCCCAGCAACGCATGTCAGGCGCAACAACATTGGCGCAGTGCTCCCTTCAGGGCTCCGTTGTGAACCACCATATCGTACTGCCGTTGGAGTTCATGAAGCCGGCGGGGTCGGTGGACCTGAATGCCCAAACGGCCCACGCGTAGGATGTTCCCACTTGGAGCTTTCCCTCTGGTAGTTTGATGGATGACTCACTGGTAGACTCCCTGAACACTCGGGTACTGTCGCTCCGATCTGAATTCGAATACCCGTTCCAGACGTCGACTACGTAGTGTGAGGCACCAGGGACAGGAATCCAACTTAGTGTTGGAGTGGAAGAAACGGCGGAGCCAGAAGACGGGCCAAGCAGCTTTGGGGCGGGAAGAGCCGTTGGGGCCTCCGTAAGAGTTGCCGTGAACGTCTCGGTCGAACCTCCCGCCGTGAGTTGCACAGAACCATCACACTCAAGATAGCCTGCCTTGATGAGCTTGACGGTGTGGACTCCGAGAGCAAGCGTGAACGATCCTGGTGTGCACTTGCCTGTGTCCTCGTCATCCAAGTAGATGCGAGCGCCAGATGGATCCGAATTGACGGTGAGGGTGCCGGCAGTGGAAGCGACCGAGCTCTTGGCGAGCGTGACAGCTACGGTCTTCGTGGCTCCTGCCAGCACAGTGACGGACGTGCTGTAGTCCATATACCCCGAGAGGATGAGGTTGAGATCGTGGGAGCCGGCCATGACTTCCTGTTGCCTGATCGGGGTTGTCCCGAGGTAGACACCGTCAAGATAGACCTCGGCACCTGATGGGGTGGATGTGAG
>JBAQYC010000199.1:0-7102 GCA_049299835.1 Candidatus Cryosericum sp.
GCCAATCCAGCATCAGGACGGGCAGATCCCTCTTGTGCGCCTCGTTGATCACTTTGCCTGAGAACGCATGGCTGATATATGACGTCAGGACGACCACGAGTCGGGTCGTGGCAAGGACTGAGGGGTCGAGGTCTTCCTTGCCATTCGTGGCAATACAGATACTGTTGGGGAGCCATGTCTGCAGATTTCTCGACAGTGTCTCGTGCCCACCTGCCACCAGCACCCGCTCCATGATGGACCGCACGGTGTACTGTACTTCGGGTTCGGGTTCGCTCCGAGCCGACAGAATGCCCATCAGCCGTGAAATCTCAGCCTCGCGCGCACTCAGTCTCGCCCGCGCACCATCCAACTCCATGGCCAGGCGGTGCACGTCACGCAGCTGTACAACAAGATCTGCACGCACCTTGTGCAGTTCCTCTCCATCTGCCGGTACGCCGACCAGTGATGTCGGCTCATAGGCGGTCGGTGGCTGTGTCACGGGCATCTGCTTCAGAGCAAACAGCCCGGCAAGCATACTGACAGCTGTCCCATCGTCGAGTCCGGCATCGATGTCGGCAAGCAGAAAGGCAACATGCCAGGCGTCACCGGATCCTGGAGAAACAGTCTGGTCAACATGTGTTACCTTCTTGAGAATGTCACGTGCAGCGCTCAGGCGTATCACAAGTGCCTGGTCTCCAGTGTCGCCACCGGCCGCGCGCCACCACACGTAGTCATACCGTAATGCAGCATCGTAGCGAGACCGGCTTGCCGGATCGATCTCCGCCATGGCCAGGGTCAGGCGGTGCAGTGCCCTGACGAGCGAATGATCCAGAACCTCACGCATCGGAGTCTCCATTACCTGGACACCGCAGATGCCAGCGTACCATGTCAGTACCACCAGTTCCACGTCGGGCTCTTGCTGCTGTTCCTTCGGATGCATCGCCCTGAACCGCTCCAGGCTAATGCTCTCGCCAGCACTGACCGTCTGCCACGCGCGTCGCCATCCATCGCGCATGATCTCACCCAGGCAAGCCCTCGCCCGCTGGTCGTGTTGTGCAGCGATCAATACGCCCACCAGCCTGCACGCATACACGGCATCTTCAGCAGAAAGCGTGACCAGCGCCGGGTGACGCACGAGCATGCTGCCTGCCGTCTGCGCGTCCCACGTGGGATCAGCCAGCCGAAGCGCGCCATCGATATGCCGATGCAGATGGGCATTCGCGGCACAGGCCGCAAGCGCAAACGGAGCAAGATCGGGCCGGATTGCAGGATGTGCGGATGGGATGACGGGGCCGGGGTGCTGTACCCCAGCTAGTTGACCTTTCAGTGCCTGCGCCAGCCGTGCTTTCTCCTTCTCGTCCATCGCTCACCTCCTGTCATGGACAGTATATTGCCGGCCACCCCCTTGTCACGCTGCAAGCATCAACATTCTGAAAAGGCGCAGGAACTGCATGTGTTGGGCCAAGGTCTGTGGGTTTTCACATCCCCGCGAACAACAGGGGCCGTCGTCTCCCCTTGACCGCAAGCTCCAGCAGTGACATAGTTGCTGAATAGAGCAGGATGGAGGAGGATTGTCATGACACAGTTTGGGCGCAGCGTGCGAGCTATATGGCACAGCACTATCCGGCAATGGTGGCTTGTGCTCGCGGGGTTCCGGGGAGCCGTATCGGAAGGCCTGAAGTTCATCGTCTCGATCGTGCTGACGTTCACCGCGGGTGATGCTTGGTCACATGCGCCCTCGCTGCCTCTGTTTACGCCAGAGGTCACCCTGTTCTACCTGCTGCGTCCCGGAGACAACCCCGTCCAGCGGTTCATCACCAGCTCGTTCGGGGTCATCAGTGCGTATGTTCTCGGCTGGCTGCTGGTCGGACTCATGCCGGCACGACAGCGACAGCGTCCCGCGCATGCGCTCCTGATGGCCTCGATGGCGCTCGTGTTCGTGACGGTCAACCTGACTGCACTTGCACTTGCGATCTTTGTGTTCAAGTATGATTGGCACACCATTGGCGCGAACAACTGGGTGCTCCTGGTCTTCGGATCGTTCACGCTGTCGACGTACTGCGTCATCGGCGTCATCACGGCCATGGCTGGTGCACGGGCTACGTGGCGCACCAGTGGTCGGGCACTCGCCGTCAGTCTCCTGCTTGTCTTCGTGAACTTGGCACTCGCCCAGTCATGGAATGTCATGGTTCGCATCCGCACCATGGAATCCATTCCTCTGTGGGCACGACTGATTCCGCTGCTGTTCACGACCTGTGTTATCGAACCGGTGGCACTGTTCGTGTACGCCGCCGTGGCAGCCGGAGAGAACCTGTGGGCAGCCATCCGCAAGGGGATCTGGTTCCTAGGGCATCACGCATGGGTGGCGCTGCTCATCGGCGCAGTCCTGTTCATCTCTGACCCAGCGGTTTTCGGCATTGACGGCATGATCATGTGGTGGGGCAGGAGTGTCGTCTCCCCATTCTATCGGACCATTGTCATCCCGCTTGACAAGGCCCTGCCTTACATTCACGCATTTCTGGCCCTGTGCGTCTGCGCTGTTGCGGCTCAGTATTACGCAGATGTCACGGCCCAGAAGGACCCACCAGCAACTGTCTGACAATTCCGACTTTGAGGTCGCAGTGCCACTACCCAGTCCAGTCCGTGCAGGCACCGATGGGTCCGGCGCTGCACCGAATCCGGCCCGCGGCGAGATGGACATCAGGCCGGGTGATTCCTACAGGTGGATCTCTCCTGGCCAGGGATCGCGCAGACAGACGCCCCAGATCTGGTCGACAGCTCGCAGGGCAACCTCGTTTTGCAGCAGGTGGATCCAGAACGCGCCCCGTTCCGTGAGCCACAACCGGCCCGACTCTTCACGGACCATGCCGAGTACTCGTGCCTTGGCCAGCAGGAGCCACAGCTTGCCTGCATCGGCGCGAAAGTGGTCCCGCAGTTGCGTGATGTCCATACTGGAATCATAGAGACGCCAGTAGAGCCAGAACGACCGTTCCATGGCCGGCGTAAAAGGCATGGCCAGGGCCACCGGGGAACGATCTGCAGCACACGCCGCCATGTACTCCGGGACAGAGAAGGTGTTGAACCAGGACAACCCCTGGATGTGCGACCCGGAGCCCGCCCCGAAGCCGAGGTACTCGTCCCGTGTGACCGAGGAATACCGGGGACCCTGACCCTTCTGAAACCCCCAGACCGACACGCGCCGGTAGCCGTGGCTCTCAAGGAAGGCATACATTGCGTGATACATGGTGCGCCGCTCATGCGTGGGCGGCATGCGCAGCTCCGGCAGGCCCTGTGAGCGTCCCGCTGTCGAATAGGGGAATGAGAACAGGGGATAGCAGGTCACCTGGTCCACGCCCAGGTGTGTCACGAGTTCCAGATCCTGCAGGAAATCCCGAACTGTCTGTCCGGGGAGACAGAACATCAGGTCGACGTTCAGGGACTGGAACCCTGCAGCCTGCGCGATGCTCACCGCCTCGCGCGCCGCTTCGCCGCTGTATGTTCGGCCGATAGATCGCAGGAGACGGTCGTCAAAGCTCTGCACACCGAGGCTCAGGACGTCGACGCCAAGGGCGCGCAGACGCTTTACCACGTCTGGCGTGACGTCGCCGACGGTCGTCTCCAGGGCAACCTCTCCCGTGATGTCGAAAGCCTCGTGGAAACCCTCAAGCATCGGCCCAAGCTGATCCAGCATGGTCGTGGGCGTTCCTCCGCCAATATAGAGGGACGATGCCTGAATTCTGTGCTCACCGTCCGCGTACCTGGCCAGTTCCGCGGAAACCGCCTGCGCATACGGCTCCGCCAGATCGGGGTCATACGCGATGCGGTTGTACGGACAGTATGGGCACAGTCTCCAGCAGAAAGGGATGTGCAGGTACAATCCCGCGTGCGTAATGGCAGGTGGCATGAACCCGGTGACCGGGCGCAGGACAAAGTCTCGCTCGGGCCCGGCAAGATACCTCCTGCAAGCTCGCGCTATCCACCGCATCATGTCACCCGTTCCTGTCACCTCTCGTTCCTGACATCCAGACTCTCTGTGCAGCAGTATAGGCTTTTGCTCAAGAAACCTGCTACAATAAATGTCGGGCCGCCGAGCAAGGTGGTCTCACATGACGACATCGCCGCTGTCTCCCTGCTAGGAAGCGGTCGCAGCTGTTGCGCCAGGGATGCCGCTGCCAACCTGTATGGAGGCATGCCGTGAATGGACCACTTAGAAGTAGAACCCTTACGTTGACTCAGTTTGCCCTGCTGCTTGCCATCGAGGCTGTAGTCTGCTTCACCCCGCTCGGTTCCCTTCCTGCGGTCGGCCCGATCGTGGCGACTCTCGGCATGATCCCCGTCATCATTACGGCTATCCTGCTCGGAACCGGCGCAGGCGCCGCCATGGGGGCGTTTGCAGGCCTGTTCAGTTTCCTGGTATGGACGTTCACGCCGCCAAACCCTCTGATCGCGTTTGTCTTTACCCCGTTCTATGGACTCGGGACTACACATGGGAACATCTGGAGCCTGGTCATCTGCTTCGCGCCGAGGATCCTCGTCGGCGTAGCAGCGGGCGCCTGCTTCAAGCTGTTCACCCGCCTGAAATGGAAGAGCGGCTTGACCTACGGCCTCAGCGGAGCACTGGGCAGCCTGGTGAATACCTTCGGAGTCCTGGGCGGCATCTACGTCTTCTTTGGACATAACTACGCAACGGTCCTCGGGAAAGGGTTCGATGTGCTCCTCGGCCTGATCGGTCTGACCGTCCTGACCAGCGGCATCCCCGAAGCAGTGATAGGCGGAGTGGCTGCGTATGCAGTGTGCCGGCCTCTTCAGAAATACATGAAGCACGATACTGTTTAGGCTCACCCGCCGTCACGAACGCCCACAGCCAGGTAGGGAACTGATCCCGGCAGCTTCCAGCTACCCCGGTAACGAGGGAGTTACGCGCTTCATCATCACCTTCATCCAGGTGCTGACGTGGACGGGGCGGAAGCCATCCCTGCGGCTTGACAGCGGCGATCAATTCCATACAATCCGCCCATGGAAAACCGATCCGTCTTCCAGCAGGCTGTACGCCACACTCTCCCAGTTCTGATGGGATACATCCCTCTCGGCATCGCATTCGGATTCGTGGCGACGCAGGCGGGGCACCCGTGGTGGTACGCGGTGATCATGAGCACCTTCGTCTACTCGGGTGCCACCCAGTTCTTCATCCTTGGATTGTCTGCAACGGGTATGCCCATGGCAACGGCCATCGTCATGGCGTGCCTGCTCAACCTGCGCCACTCCTTCTACGGTCTGTCACTTCTCTCGAAGTTCTCCGGCACACGGTGGGCCAAGCCATACCTGATCTTTGCCATCACGGACGAGACCTTCGCCCTTCTGACATCAATCGAGGAACCGGACCCTTCCATGAGAACCCGGCTGTACGTCCTCATCTCGCTCCTCGACCAGCTGTACTGGGTCGCTGGAACGCTCGTGGGCGCCCTCCTGGGAACGGCTGTCCCGGTCGCCATCGTCGGCATCGAATTCTCGCTGACCGCGCTGTTTGTCGTCCTGGCTGCCGGAAGTACGGAGAGGGTCCGATCACTGGTTCCGCTTGCCGTCGCCCTGGCGACGACCGTGATCGGGCGCCTCCTCCTTCCATCCTCAGCCGTTCTGCCGGCATCTATCGCTGCTGGAACGTGCATGCTGCTGCTTCTCGCGAGGCACACCGACAATGCGTGACTCCCTTGTGGTCGTCGCCGTCATGGCCGTCGTCACCTTCGCAAGCCGCCTGCTGCCGTTCGTGCTGTTCAGCCGTACGCGCCCGCCCCGCTGGGTTGCTACCGTCGAGACTGTTCTACCACCCCTCGTTTTGTGGTTGCTCGTCTTCTACTCGCTCAATAGCGTTGCGTGGCGCACAACACCCTACGGGATACCGGCGCTTGCCGGCGTGGCAATGACTGTCCTCGCCCACCGGTGGAAGCACAACGCACTCCTCAGCATTTTCTCAGGAACGGCAGTCTATATGATCCTGACGCGGCTGCTGGCGTAGTGCTCCATGCCCGCCACGGGATGAGAAGTCGACCCTTGCAGCATCTGGGTCCATGGGTAGCGACGGTCATCGCTTTCATTCAGGTGCTGACAGGGGCAGTGCACCAGGTAAGCCTCAACACAGTGAGAGCCCGTGGGCTTGTATCCCCACGGGGGCTCTTCTGGTGGACACGAACCATCCTGTAAAACGTATGGACCCCGACCCCACGTATGTGCTTCTCGAGAGCTCCGTGGGGTAGCTGGCGATGCAGCCTACCGCACACTCTCAATGACATATCTTGACTGGTGTCCGACTCGGTTCTGGCGCTTGCTGAACGTCATAGTGTATTCATAAGAAATGTCCTCACATGCACCGGCCGCATATGCCTTTTCACCCTGTGGATAGAGGGGCTGGAAGTGTATCAGCAGTTGTGCCAAATAGTGTCCACTGCCAAGATGTGTGAGAGACAGAACGTCGATGTGACGAACAGCCATCCCGGTTGCGTTCATCTGCTCTACAAGGAGTTTGTTCAACGTGGCAAGCCGAGACACGAGGGTCTCAACATCGGCATTGGCAGCAAAGGGATCCTGATGCAGGGTTCGACGAAGAATCTCTTCGATTGTCGGTCTTGTGCCGGCCAGACTTCCGGTATTGCTGAGACGGAATTGGAGTTCACTCAGCGGTTCACGCAAAACGAACTTTGCCGGTGGTCTCACCACAAGACCTATGCATATAGCTATGATGACAACAACAACGAACAAGATTATTCGGCGAACTATGAAGTGCTTTGAATGCATAATATCATCTCCCGTTCTTTCTTCGGCGACCCACTACTCTGAGTCCGTGTTGCAGAATAAGGGTTCCCTTCCCCTGTCCAAAAGGCGACTGGCAGGGGAAGAGGACCACATCCCGATATGATAGACTAGCTGTCGCGTTCGGGACACAAGGCAGGGAACAAGATCTGGCCCGGTATTTCAGCTACTGCACACAGACGTATGTGTCACCGATCTGCACATTCTGCGGAGCTGTATCCCACCCCCACCAGTGATGAATACAGAACTGGCCCATTACGTTGTTACTCGGATTGTAGCTGTATCCGTTGGGCACCCTGAACTGACTTCCTGGTTCAAA
>JBAQYC010000200.1:0-2723 GCA_049299835.1 Candidatus Cryosericum sp.
AGTGGCGATGAAGAGTACTGTAGGTTCTCGCGGCAGTTCTTTCCCCATGCCGACTTTGTCACAACCAAGTGGGCGACCGGCCGGTATTCCCAGCGAACACTGATGCCTGAGGCATCGAGGACACTGACCCGCAACGGAGCTGCCGATGCAACGCGCCGATTGGTGGCTCAGGGCCGCACGAAGCTCGCCGACGAGCAGCTGCAAGGGACCGTCCAGCACGAGGTCCTGGCGACCTCACCGTCCACCTGGACTGTGCGTTTCCTGACGACCAGCGCCTGCGACGTCGCGGCCTGGATCCCCGGCTCTCGGCGCTCCGGCGGCCGTGAACTCTCGTACACCTCTGACGAACCGACACAGCTGTACGGTTTCCTGATGAGCTGCACGGTTGCAGGGAAGTACGACCGCGACCTGTAGATTGACACCCTGGTTTCGACCACATATACTGATAATGGATCAAGAACAAACCGGCTTCAGTTCCGTCGCGGACTGTCGCTGTGGCCGCGTACCGTCGTGTGTGTGGCTTCAGGTCCTGCGCCGTTGTGCGCTGTGCCTCCGGTGAAAAGGGACGCGTTGTCGCCCTCACTCGCCACCTTCCTTGGAGGATTACGCTATGCACACAAGAATTCATTGTTTCATCTGTTCTGTCCTGATTGTTGTTGCCATGCTTGTTACCGGTATCCCGCGCTCGACCGTACGGGCGGCGTACCGACCGGTGTCGTCTGTCGTGCTCACCGTGGGGAATCCAACGATGACCGTGAACGGGTTCAGCTTCCCCATCGATGCCGCCAACTCGAAAGTCGTTCCTGTTGTTGAAGCGGCCTGGAACAGAGCTCTCGTGCCGATCCGCAATGTCGTGGAGTTGACTGGTGGCGATGTGACATGGATTCCAGCCGGCAAGACCGTGCACCTGTCGCTGGAGTCGCACGTGGTAGAACTGACCGTCGGCGATGCCAGAGCGAAGGTCGACGGGCGAGCTGTCTGGATCGACACAGACCACCGTGTCGCGCCGACCATCGTTCTCGGTCGCGTGATGATCCCCGTTCGCTTTGCCGCAGAGTCGCTCGGCGGGCTTGCGACGTGGAGAGCCCAGAGCAGGACGATCACACTGACACTGCCCAAGCAGATGGAGCGGGTCACCGACATGATGGGACATACCGTCACCGTGCCGCGGCGCGTCGTGCGCATCGCAACCATTTCCGCGACCGCCACGCAGCTTGTGTTTGCTGTCGGAGCGCAGGACCAGCTCGTCGTCGCAAGCTTTGGTTCCGCCGTCAAAGGGAAGGCCATGGCGGAGATCTATCCTCGGATGACCCAGATTCCTGAGGCCGGCAGCCAGACTACAGCTAACATTGAGACCCTGCTTGCGGCCCGTCCCGACATCGTGTTCACGGAGGAGGGCCCCGCGCTGGAGCAGATGAAGGCGGTCGGTCTGCCGGCGTATGCGTTCTCCGCCGAGCAGCCGGGGCAGCTCTATGATGCCATCAAACGGATGGGGGCGTTGACCGGCCGCGTCGCAGAGGCGACGGCTTCGCTCAACCTGCTGACAACGAAGATGAAAATGGTCACCGATGCAGTCGGAGCTGTGGATTCCGCGAAGCGCCTGAAGGTCTACGTCGCCGGATCGAGCATCTTCAAAACCTTTGCGGGCGACTTCTTCCAGACGTTCATGGTGAGGAATGCGGGTGGTGTGAGCGTTTCCGAACAGCTGACCGGCGGAAAGGTCGACGTTTCCCCCGAGCAGGTACTTGTCTGGAACCCGGACGTCATCATTCTCACATCGTACACGAAGGACACACTGAGTGATGTGCTCGCCAACCCCAAGCTGCAGAACGTGACGGCTGTGCTGAACCACAGGGTCTACGTGATGCCGAAGTATATCGTTTCATGGGATATGCCGGTGCCAGAATCGTTCCTTGGTACCATGTGGCTGGCACAGAAGCTGTATCTCGGCCAGGTCCGGTTTGAGTTTGACATGTCCACCGAGATCGCGCAGTTCTACCAGCAGTTCTACAAGTACACCGTGCCTGCGGCCGACCTCGCAGCGCTTTCCAGGTAACGCGTGGAGCAGCAGACTCTCCTGTCGGTCATTGACATCCGGGGCCTTGGCTTTTCCTATGGCGAGGCCGAGATCCTGCATGATATCACCATGGCGATCGGTCCCCGCGAGGTTTTTGCCATTGTAGGACCGAACGCCGCCGGCAAGACGACCCTTCTTCGCTGTGTCGAACGACTGCTGACCCCCAGGACAGGGGTGATCTTCATAGAGGGGCGCGACCTGAAGACGCTGTCCGTACGCGACGTCAGCAGGCATGCAGCATCGGTTCCACAATCGCATACACCCGCCTTCCCATACACCGTCCGGGATATCGTGCTTATGGGGCGCAATCCCCACCTGGGGACGGCATCCCAGCCGGGCCCCCATGACGTGGAGGTGGCACAGCAGGCCATGGACGAACTCGGCATACGGGACATCGCCCTGCGTCCCTGCACCCAGCTTTCCGGCGGACAGCTTCAAATGGTCCTGCGTGCCCGCGCGTTGGCGCAGGAGGCACAGATCCTTCTGCGGGACGAGCCGACTGCACACCTGGACTTCCGAAACCGGCATCTGGTACTGACCACGATACGTGATCTTGCTGTTCGCCGTGGGCTGACCATCATCATGACCGTCCATGATCCCAACGATGCCATGCAGTATGCCGACCGCGTGGGGCTGGTGAGCGATG
>JBAQYC010000201.1:0-1668 GCA_049299835.1 Candidatus Cryosericum sp.
ATATTCCATAGGTTACAGGAAGCCCCGTCGGCATATCGCCGACGGGGCTTCTGCTTGCCAGCAAGTGAACCTGTTATACGGTGTAGCGCCCCAGAACAATTGACACATTGTGACCGCCAAATCCGAACGAACTCTTCAGGATGTGCTGAACATCTGACGAACGCGCAACATTCGGGACATAGTCCAATGGGCACTCGGGATCGAACGTCACATAGTTGATGGTGGGATAGATGAGCCTGTTCTTGATGGTGAGCATGCATGCAATGGTCTCCACGGCACCGGCGGCACCCAGCAGGTGACCGGTCATCGACTTTGTGGAGCTCACAGGAACCAGCAGAGCTCGACTGCCAAAAAGCGTCTGCAAGGCAAACGATTCCGTTCGGTCATTGGCGGGGGTCGATGTTCCGTGTGCATTGACATAATCGATGTCGAAGGGGGTAAGTCCTGCACGCTCGATGGCGGTGCGCATCGCCCGCACGATCTGTTTCGCCTCAGGATCGGGCGCAGTCATGTGGTACGCATCCGAGGTCACTGCCTGAGACAGGATCTCGCCGTAGATGTGCGCCCCTCTGGCAAGCGCATGGTCAAGTCGTTCCAGAATCAGGATTCCCGCACCTTCACCCATAACGAATCCATCGCGTTCCTTGTCGAACGGCCGTGATGCATGGGCAGGATCGTCATTTCGAGTGGAGAGCGCACGCATGTTGGCAAAAGCTCCGATGCCGGTCATTGTCACCGCCGCATCGGAGGCGCCTGTCACGATGATGTCTGCATCACCCCGCCGAATAGCCTCGAAAGCTTCGCCCAGCATCTGAGTGCCACTTGCGCAGGCGCTGACCACTGAACTCGTCCCTCCATAAAGCTTGAACCGTTCAGCAATGGTAGCCGGGATAGAGTCCACCAGCAGCTTCGGAATGAGAAACGGCGAGATACGTGAGGGCCCCTTTACAGCAACCTGCAGCACTTCACCTTCAAAGGATGCTCCACCACCTATTCCACTCGTAACGTAGACGGCTATTCGTTCCCTGTCCTCAGCCTGAAAGTCCAGCCGCGAGTCGAGTATGGCTTCCTGAGCGGCTGCAAGCGCCAACTGCTGCACGCGGTCAGTACGTGCAACGTCGCGCTTCTCGAAATAGTCTTCCGGATTGAAACCCTTAATTTCGCCTGCGATGCGACAACTGATGGCGCTTGCATCAAATCGTGTGATTGGCCCGACACCCGAGACGCCGGCCGCGAGTCCCGCCTCAAATGTTGGAACGTCGTTTCCAATCGGCGACACAATACCAAGCCCGGTGACAACGACACGGGTCCGCTCCATGAGAATCTTGCTCCCTGCAGCGTCAGGCAATGTGAGACATCACGTAATCGACTGTTTGCCCTACGGATGCAATCTTCTCAATATCCTCGTCTGGAATCGATGTTCCAAAAGCATCTTCCAGAGCCATCGTAATGTCGACCAATGCCAGAGAGTCGGCACCAAGATCTTTGACATATTGAGCCTCATCTGTAATGCGAGACTCCTCGACACCCAGCTTTTCCTTGGCGATCCCTACTACCTTCGAGCGGATTTCTTCCTTGGTCATCGAATTCCTCCTGAGAAAAGAGTATGCAAGCGCTTCAGAGAGACAACCCTCCATCAACCGCAAGCACTTGGCCAGTAATGTACGA
>JBAQYC010000202.1:0-2347 GCA_049299835.1 Candidatus Cryosericum sp.
GTGGCCTGTTTGGATACTTCCCGTCATACATGCTCGGCAACCTCTATGCTGCCCAGTTTTTTGCCACCGCCAGGCAGGAGATCCCGGATCTGGAAGAACAGATTGCCGCAGGCAACCTTGGGGTCCTGCGTGAATGGCAGCGGTCCAGGATTCACCAGTACGGCGCTCTGTACGATCCAAAAGACCTCGTTGTGCGGGTTACTGGCAAGCCACTGGATTACCACTATTTCATGAGCGAGGTAAAGGAGAAGTACTCCAGGATCTACGGGATCGTGCCGTCGGAGACGGAATAGCGCGCAGGATTCACGCTCGGTTGCCCCTGCACGCACGGGAACACAATGCGAACACATGATGAACATTCGTGTTGCAACGTGGCACTTGCATCGGGGAAGATAGTTTATATACTGCTTTATGGCAAGATAGTACATGCCAAGTTTTATGGAGGTTTCAGTGCTTACAGGCAAAGTCAAGTGGTTCAACGCAGAGAAGGGTTATGGTTTCATTACTCGTGACGACGGCGACAAGGACGTTTTCGTCCATTACAGCGCCATCCTCGGTTCAGGTTTCAAGTCGCTGAAGGAAGGCGACGCGGTCGAATTCGAAGTCGTGCAAGGCGACAAGGGTCCGCAGGCCAAGGACGTTACGATCAAGTAGTCTTTTCCCCCATACTGAACCCAATCAGCCCCGGCGAAAGCCGGGGCTTTCATTTGTCCTGCCCTCTTGACTATGACGGTCAGGCTGAGCAGTCCATGGGCGCCTGATGATGACGATACTATCCGGTTCAGGTTTGACGCTGTATGCCGCTGACGCGCCTCTATGGTTCTGAGAGCACGACTTGAGGTCCGGGGTCGTCGGTCAGGACGACCCCGGAGATGTTGGTCATGTCCACGATCCCGACAACATGGTGCGCGTCGATGTCGACCAGCGCGGTGAGCAGCGTCTGGTCCCCCCGCTGGGGCTTCAGTGGCACAGCAACGACACGCTGCATTTTGACGTAACCACTCGGTGTAGAGAGAAGGAACGGATCATAGGGTTTCATGTGATTGTCATTCTTGTAGGGTGTCGTCTTCTGGTAGACGCTGGCTATCTGCAGCCCGTCGCTATCTGGCGAACCAACGCGAGCGACAACAGCGTCGTACGAGGCGATCGACCTGGCCGCCGCAAGATCTTGTGCGGTGATGCCAGGCACATCGCTGGACGTGACGGCGGTGAATCCCTGGGTGATCTTGGCAGCCTCAGATGCCGCAGCAACGATGCCGACCACCCCCTGTCCCGGCAGGAGCAGGACGTAGCCTGCACCATCGGACAGTTCAGCTCGCAGCAGATCTGTCCCAGGAACGATGTGGACACTGACTAGCAGACCTCGCGGGTCCCGCGCGGTCACACGGGCCAGCAAGGCGTGCCACGTTTTGGGAGTCTCAGTGGAAGCTGACGTGATCAGACGAGCGGCACTGAGGGGGAAGGATTGCGTTTCGTGGACTGCTAGCGCCATCGGTTGCGTCCCGTGGTTCCATGCCGTTCCACCAACAACGGCAATCAGAGCGATGCAGAGGGCAACGCTCGCCCGGGCAAGGATACGTATCCTGTGCCGCCGCCGGTACAGGCGGCCGACAAGACGAGCAAGCGTCGCCTGTTCCCGGACGGCGTCTGGTTCAGGCTCCCAGTTCATCGTCTCCAGTAGTTCTTCTATGTCTCGATCGTCGTGTTCCACAGGATCACCTCGCACTCATATAACGGAGTCAGGGCAGAATATCGGAAAGTGCACGTCGCAGCACTTTGTAGGCGTAGTTCAAGGCAAGCGTCACCTGCCTGGGGGTGCAACTAAGCTGGTGCCCGATCTCCGCGGTCGTCCTGTGTTCCATGAAGCGCAGCGTCACACATGCGGATGTAAATGGAGGGAGTGCACTCATGGCATTCCGGATCTCCTGGACATGGGACTGGATGTCCTCTGCCGTCTCGTCGGGATCAGTGGTGGCTGTAGCCGTCTCCTCGACCAGCGTCTGTGATCGCGATCTCCGCCGCAGCTCGTCCATGACAAGGTTGTGGGCTACGCGGAACAGCCACGGTGCAAGCGGTCTGTGAGCAACAGCCAACCATCCAAGCCGACTTGTCAGCCGGGAAAACGTCTCCTCAGCCACATCATCCGCGAGGTCGGTATCCTTCAGGAAACCCATGGCATATGCTCGGAGGTGGCGGTAGTACCGGGAGTACAGCACAGCGAATGCCTGCGTATCTGTCCTCGCAAGCTCGAGTAGTTCCTGATCATTCTTCTTCTCCAGATCCGTTTCTACGCTCGCCTCCACCAGCAGTCTACCGCGGAACGTGCCCGCCGCAAATTGTGCGAAGA
>JBAQYC010000203.1:0-5307 GCA_049299835.1 Candidatus Cryosericum sp.
CCTGTTAATAGTGTACTCACGCCCATCGACGTTTGGGACTTGCTCATACCCGGGGTGGTTGGACAGGACAATCAACACCAGTCCGACGAGTGTTCCAATTGACAGGATCAAGGGTTTCCCTATGTTCATCATGACATCGTCCTCCACTATGCTGTCGTTGCAGGACCAAATGGCCCTCACTGATCAAGACGTACCACGTGCTCTCCCGGTTCCCGGCTGGACTCCGAGAACACCATCAGCGAGTCATGCCCGCTCACCTGGCATACGTCGCCGGCGCGTCCTGGTTACATCCCTGTCTCTCCAGCTGTTGTAGCCTATACTATTATAGTCTGTCTGTTTTACGACGATGCCCATCACCTAAGATGACAGCACGACATCTCGACGAGGGGGAACCATGGATCAGCAGTCAGCACCAATACCGAACAGCACAAAGCCGCGACCGACCGAGGTCCGATTAAAGTCCTCCACAGCACAGCTGCAAGGCAGGCCTGCAGCATTCGACCCGACTCAGATCGCCGGGGCCGCCGCGTATGCCATTCTGCTCTACCTGGGCATCCTCTATGGATTCGGTCTGCTGCCCGGCACTGCCGGCATGGCTCCTCGCCTGCAGAGTACCCTCGCACTCATTGGCAGTCTCCTGCTGACGGGTACTGTCTTCGGCGTCATGGCGGTCCTGCGCGACCGCCTGGCACGCCGCCCGGCTGGGGTGGTTCCCGAGCAGGTCATCCGGCTGGATGACGCTCTCCGTTGGCTGGTCCCAGGGGACCTCATGACGCTCTACGCAGGCCAAATGACCATGTTCCGCCTCAACCTCCTCGACCTGCTCACGGCTGCAGACAGCGCACAGCAAAGGGTTGCCTCATCCGCGTATGCGGCATGGCCGGCACCGCTTGATCACCTTGCTGCGGCTGCGTTCACCGCGTACTATGGCGTTTCAAACACGGACGCCGAACCGTTCACAGCTCAGGATGCCGCGGCACTCGGACAATACCTGATAGAGCGCGACCAGACATGATTACGACAGCTTCGAACGAAACGTGATCGCGTGACGGCGAATCGACAAGGTGCTAGAATAACAGAGCAGGATCGCTGCGGCGTCAATGCATCGATGTGGCAAGGGAGATGACACCTATGGAACTCAACAAGGACCGAGGACCAATCTACTCGAGGTATGACCGTGACAAGTCAGACAACTACAAGACTGTTATCGACTATGCCGCACCGGCACCGACCAGCGACGAGATCGAGTTCATGCTGGCACACAAGATCACGCCAACTGAAGCCGAACCAGACGACATGCAACCCAGGGCCGGCCAGCGGTATCAGCAGGGCACAGCACCGCTCCCCGCTTTCCTGCAGTCACTGTCTGACTCAATGACACAGCGTACGTCGAACCAGGCCGGAGGTCTTCAGGACCCCGGACAGCAACGGACCCCCTGGGCATATCAGAATCGGAATGCACGCAAGAATCAGACACAGAGCAAAGCTGCCATGGTCGGCATCATCATCTGGGTCCTGTTCTTGCTCATTTCGATGCTGACAGGCATCTTCGGGCGCTAGCGGGCAGGTCGTCGCGGGATCACCGTCATGCTGCTCTCCTGGCTGCTCTCCGATACCTGGTTGATGTCCATACCCGCCCGCACGGCGGATGTCCTGGTGATAGCGATCACCCTGTGGCTGGCGTCGCGGTGGTGCCGAAGCAGGCAATGGAACTTCAGCAGAGCACTGCTTGTCTCCGGCCTGAACGGGGCTCTCGGCTTCGGGCTGTATGCCCTGTTCGTGTGGGTGCGTGATACCGGAGCGCTTCCATGGCGCGGACCTCTCTGGCTCGTCGAGATGTTTCTCATCGCTCAGATCGCAGTGTTCATCATTCTCACCCTGGTCGTCTATCGACGCGACCGGTGGCGCTCGCTCAACGTGGCTATCGTCGCTGTCGTCCTGACGGGCATCGCCGAGACGGGTCTCATCCTGTTACTGTCCGTCCTGGCTCCTCACACGGCAAGTCTGTAGCACTGACGGCGGTTCCCTTTCCTTCACAGGGACAACAAAACTCGCTTTGTCCGTCATTTCCGTGCAAGCGGACATCCAGTCTTGACTCGTTGTCTGGAAGACACTGATGCTCAGGTCAGGCCAACTCAATGTGTATGTACCACCAGGAGTGTAATTACCAGCTGACCCCATAACTGCGGACATTCTCGCAGCAATGTCCCGTTGTGTCTGCAGGACATCGGGATAGACTTGACCCTGGATACTCGCTATGTTTCGGACCCGGCGAGAGAAAAGGGAGTGAACAATGGCCAGCGCCTTTCAGCTCATGTGGTTTGGATACATATTCCTGTTCGACCTGCGCATCAGAGGATTCGATATCCTGCCCGACGTCCTTGGGTATCTGCTGATAACAGCCGGCCTGAGGCGTCTCAGCCACCTGAACGAGCATTTTGCCAGGGCAGCACGTCTCGCGCCAATAGCAGCGCTGATCTCGCTGGCAGACATCTATGAGCCTGCGAAAATCGGCGCCGGTGTTCTGACACTGACGGGTCCGTCGTTCAGGACGCCCATCGGCGCAGTGCTCACAATTGCCGGCATCGTCCTCATCGCCGTCAACCTGCTCATGACTCACCAGTTAATCGCAGGCATCGCCCAACTGGCGTCGAAACAGAAGGAAGATGACGTCGTAGAACGCACCACGACCCTGTGGCCGGAATACATGGGCCTCCATATCGCGCTGATGGTGATCCTGCCGCTGGCAGCGCTGGCTCCGGCGATAGGATGGCTCGCCCCGCTTGCCCAGCTTTCGGTAGGCATCGTGGCATACCTGGGCATCATGAGTCTGCTGAAGCTGGCACGTAGAACCTTCGGCGAGTCGACCGGGAAAGACTGATTGACGCCGCTGTTCTAGCGTATCCGCCGCGGGCGAAACGCCCGATTGGCCCAGGAGATCGCCTCGCGGTCACTGACCTCGTGGAAGTCCTGGTAGAACTGACCCACAGCCATGAGCCATTCGGCGGCATAAACTGCCACGACGTGGTAGCCACGTTCAGTGAGCTGTCGCATCACTTCACAGTCGACCACGGGCGTACCGACCGTGGGGATGCACCCCATGCCGGTCACGACGTCCAGGGCTGCGATCATGGTCGCTCCCGTAGCAATGCCATCATCAACGATCAGCACCCGCGCACCACGTTCCCATGTTTGCGGGATGTACCGCTCGAACAGTTCCGCATAGAGGACCAGACGCTCCTTCTCGAATCCGATCTCGGCCTCAAGGTGATCACGCCGTTCATGGGCTGATTCCGGGGAAAGGACTGTGGCGAATCCACCGTTTCCGGCGTAGCCGAGAGCTCCTATTGCGAGTTCACGGTTGGCGTCAGCACGGATCTTGCGGATGAGCAGGGCACCGAAGGGCAAGCCGAGTTCCTGAGCGACAACCGACCCGACAACGATGCCGCCGCGTGGAATCCCGCAACACAGGTCAAACGTCAGTCCCTGGTTTCGAATCTCGCTTGCCAGCCTGGTTCCAGCTTCTTCCCGCGACAGGAAGACCATCGTGTACCTCCCGGTGATTCATGCTCGACGGTACAGGAATCTCCGCTGACATCAGCATGACCGAAGAGGAGATTTGGTCAACACCCCGGGAGCGGGGGCTCAGGTGCTATTTCTGGAGTGCTTCAGACCTGGAGATACCAGACAATAGCGGTTTCGTCTTCACTGCCCGGCGTAGCCTGCAGATAAAGGCGGTCAAATCCGCCGATGACGAATCCGTAGTCACGATAGAACATGCATGCCGTCACGTGGACATCTTGCGTTTCTGCACGCAGCCAGTGCAGGCCACGGGCAAGAGCCCATGCCTTCACGGTATCTATGAGCAAGGTCGCAATGCCGTGATGGCGCTGGCCATGCTCGACGCGCAGTTCCCAGACACGTGCCATATGATTGTGGTCTTCCTGGACACATACCTGTCCTGCCAGCTTCTCTCCGACAAATGCAAGGTAAACCGCCGCATCATCCCGGCCGAGGCAGTCACGGTCTGGACAGCAGTCCTCTATCTTCTCATACGGATGCTGGACAGAATCCACATCGAAATCGTAGTTGTCACCACACATAGACACTTTGATGCGGGCTTTGACGACAAAGCTGGTGCGAAGACCGTCCACACAAGCGGCCATATCAGGGGTTGCCCGAACGATCCGTATGTCGAGTCCAGTCATGTTGTCCATGACCACATCATACACGAACGCCGCCCCGAAGCGGGAAGCCGGCTTTCACAACCACGTTCTCACGTCGCCAGACATGCACCACTACGTCTTTCCCAGCCCTCAGGCTCGTCGTTCGTGAAGGAGAGCTTCACCATGACGTTCAAATGCGGTTGCCAGGATATAACATAATGGTATAATATTGTTAGCTAAATAAATTCAGCGTGCGCGGCACATGGCCGGACACTCACATCGAAGGGTGGATCTCCGGCCTTCCGACTGCAGCACAGAATCCGCCTGATGGTGGGAAAGAGAACCAGATGAAGAGACTACTGGCAACGCTCATGGTTCTGTCTGTATTTCTGCTGGCATTCGCAGCGAGTTTGCATGCTGCGTCCAGCGCAGAACTTGCTCAGGGCAACAACTCGGAGAGATCCTGAACCACCCGCACGAGACACTTGATATTGTAGTTGCGAGTCTTGGATTCATTGTACAGTGACTCTGACCGGTAAACGGGAACTGTTCCGCCGTGTGCTTCGTGAAAGAGACCATGCACAGCAAGTAAGGATCGGATTTTGGCGGGGTCTTCGTTACGAGGTACACCTTCTACGCCATCACCGCATGCACCCTTTTCATGCTGGGGAGTCCTCATCCCGCTTCAGTTTTCCAGTATCTGCGGTAAGCCTTTCATAACAGGCGACACTCGATAGTCGTCTGCAGGTTCTGGTCATATTAGCACCTGCGGGGGCTGATGTCCTCGCCTGTCGCCACCATCGTCGATGCTGGCGGCACTTCCTAGAAAGGAGAGATTCATGAGAAAGATTCTATCAGTTTTCATCGCAGTATGTCTCATCTTGTCGCTGTCCACGGGAATCATCGCCAAGACGCCTTCTGCCCGGGCTGCCGCTAACGACAAGGCCATCACCGCGTTCAACTTCAACGCGCTGACGCCTGCGGTCATCGGTGTAGTCAACGAGACACTTCATACCATTGCCCTGACGGTGCCGTTTGGGACCGTGGTCACGGCCCTCGTACCGACCATCACCATCACTGGTGCACTGGTCAGCCCTGCCTCCGGCGTGGCCCATGACTTCACCAGCCCGGTGACGTATAC
>JBAQYC010000204.1:0-3080 GCA_049299835.1 Candidatus Cryosericum sp.
GAACGGGACTTCTTCATGTCTGCCGAAGAGGCAGTGGAGTATGGCATCGTAGACCAGGTTATATCCAAGATCGGCGTCGCAGGGGAAGTCGGTCCGTCGGTGAAGAATGGCGAGCCACAATAGCGAAGAACCGTCCTGTTCGTTCTGCAGAAAGAAATCCAGCGAAGTCGGTCTGCTGATCAAGGGGCTGGACGGCTCGTACATCTGCGACGATTGTATCGAGCGGGGCAACCAGCTCATGCAGCAATCGAGGCATGAGTCTCGCGCTATCGAATTCAATGTTCTCCGTCCCAAAGAAATCTATGCGCGCCTGAATGAGTACGTCATTGGCCAGAATGAGGTCAAAAAGGCACTTTCCGTCGGCGCTTACAATCACTATAAACGCCTGAGAGCCAGGAAAGACTCCAAGGTCGAGATCGAGAAGTCGAACATTCTGCTTGCGGGCCCCACGGGGGTTGGCAAGACCTATCTCGCCAGGACTCTTGCCCGCATCCTTGATGTTCCATTCACGATTGCCGATGCAACCACTCTGACTGAGGCGGGCTACGTTGGCGAGGATGTGGAGAATATTCTCCTTGGACTTTTGCAAGCCACGAATTTCGACGTCGCCCGTGCTGAGTGCGGTATTGTCTACATCGACGAGATTGATAAGATCGGACGAAAGTCCGAGAACCCCTCGATCACGCGTGACGTAAGCGGTGAAGGAGTCCAGCAGGCACTTCTCAAGATCGTGGAAGGGACCATTGCCAATGTTCCGCCTCAGGGTGGACGCAAACACCCTCTCCAGGAGTCCATCAAGTTCAACACGCAGGACGTTCTCTTCATCGCAGGTGGGACGTTTGACGGGCTCGATACGATCAGGAGTCTTCGGGCAACCCCGAGGGAGGTCGGGTTCGTCCATGAGCCCGCCGATCGCGAAGGCAAGAAACTGCTCAGCACCGACTTTGTCAAGTTTGGCATGCTGCCCGAGCTCGTGGGCAGGTTTCCCCTCAAACTTGAGCTCGAAGAACTCTCAGCAGGAGATCTGAAGCGGATCCTGGTTGAGCCGAAGAATTCGATCGTGCAACAATACCAGGAGCTCTTCTCTATGGATGGTGTCAGTCTGACATTCAGTGAGTCGGCGCTGGAGCGTATAGCCGAAAAAGCGAAAGACATGGGCATGGGAGCCCGTGGTTTGAAGTCCGTCGTTGATCAGCCCATGGTGGATCTCATGTTCGAACTCCCCTCCTTCAAAGGGGTTACGGAGGTATCCGTAGGAGACGAGTTCTTCTCGAATTGCCATGAGATCGTTGCGACGAGAACCGACGGGACGACCGAGCACATTCCCTTGCAGGAATCTGCTTGATAGGAGAGAACATCCTCAATGAATGAACGCGAATGGGAGCTTTCTGAAGCGCCATTGATTCCCCTGCGGAACGTGGTCGTTTTTCCATATCATGTCCTTCCCCTCTTTGTGGGCAGGCCAAAGTCGCTGAAGAGTATCGAATCTGCGCTGGCGGGCAATCGCAAGATTGTGCTTGTGTGCCAGAAGGATGAGTCGAACGAAGATCCGGGGCTTGCCGATCTCTATGACATCGGCGTCGGCGCCGAGATACTGCAGTTGCTCAAGTTGCCCGATGGGAGCGATCGAGTTCTCGTAGAAGGTGTCCGCAGAGTGCGCATCACAAACGTGCGCTCGGACGATGACGAAATGCTTGTGGCCACCGTCGAACCATTGCCGGCTGACGACCGGACGTCGACGGAACGTCAGGCTCTCATGCGCGTGGTTCTCGACCAGTTTTCACAGTACGTCGAGTTGTCCAGGAAACTACCTTCCGAGACAGTGAACAACGTTTCAGGTGTAACAGAACCTGACAGGTTTGCAGATCTTGTTGCCAGCAGCCTTCTGCTCGGGACCGACGACCGGCAGGCGTTGCTCGCTACGCCGGATGCTGAGGAACGACTTCACCGCATTGCTGAACTCCTTGCCAAAGAGATCTATGTGCTGGAGCTCGCCCGAAAAATCGAAAGCGATGTGAAGGCAAAAGTGGATCAGTCCCAGCGAGAATACTACCTCCGCGAACAAGTCAGGGCAATTGAGAAAGAACTCGGAGAAGAGAGTGAGGAAGCTGGCGAGGTAGGAGAGTATCGGCAGAAACTTGAGAAGATCCAGATGCCGGCTTACGCCCGGGACAAGATCGATGAGGAACTGTCCAGACTTGCGAAAACCCCGGCCATGAGCCCGGAAAGCTCAGTCATCAGAACATATCTGGATTGGCTTGTTGGCCTTCCCTGGGACATCAGGACTGCCGACAAGATTGATCTGAAACGTGCGCGCAAGGTTCTGGACAAGGATCACTACGGTCTTGAGGAGATCAAGGATCGGATACTCGAGTATCTTGCAGTGCGCAAGCTTTCGGATAAGGCCAAAGGCCCGATCCTCTGTTTTGTCGGGCCGCCTGGCGTTGGCAAGACGTCACTGGGCAAATCAATCGCAGAGACGCTCGACAGAAAGTTCGTCCATGTCTCTCTCGGTGGCATTCGAGACGAGGCGGAAGTGCGCGGTCATCGCAGAACCTATGTTGGAGCCATGCCAGGGCGCATCATCCAGGGGATCAAGCAGGCAGGCACCAAGAATCCTGTCTTCCTGCTGGATGAGATCGACAAGGTGGGAGCGGATTTCCGGGGCGACCCCACTGCCGCTCTGCTCGAAGCGCTCGACCCAGAACAGAATACTCAGTTCAGTGACCACTATATCGAAATTCCGTTTGACCTTTCAGAGGTCCTTTTCCTGACAACGGCGAATGTGTCAGAGACTATTCCCTCTGCCCTCCTCGACCGCATGGAAGTAATTTCTCTGCCTGGATATACGGACGAGGAGAAACAACAGATAGCACGGCACTTCCTCCTTCCCAGGGCAATGCAGCAGCATGGCCTGAAGCAGGAGGACCTTGTGATCGATGACCGGGCCGTGCTGGCAATTGTCCAGCGATACACCCGGGAAGCCGGAGTACGGGGACTCGAACGATCGCTCGTCAGGATCTGCCGCAAAGTAGCGAGAGCGAAAGTCGAAGAGAAGAAGTCGTTTACGGGTGTCACTG
>JBAQYC010000205.1:0-4337 GCA_049299835.1 Candidatus Cryosericum sp.
TGAATACAGAACTGGCCCATTACGTTGATACTCGGATTGAAACTGTATCCGTTGGGCACCCTGAAATGACTTCCTGGTTCAAAGGTGAATGTATTGGTAGCCGCTCCCGTATCTGGTTGGAAGTCTAGTTCCCAATGTGCATTACATATTGCAGGGTTGGTTTGATCAATCACGTTGACGTCTGCTACTGTCTTAGTCCATTGATTTCCCACAGTGAACGAAGAGCCGTCCATCCCTGCCGTTACCCCGATATTCACCGAATATGATGAAGAACCGTTTGTCGTGGTCGGTCCCCATCGCAGTAGCTCTCTAAATGTTCCTAACCCTTCTTCCTTCGCCCAGAAATAGTGGGTCGAATACAGTGACTCTGATGGCCACAACATGATCCCAGCTTCACTGTCTGTGAAAACATGAACGTCCCACCAATCATAGGAGGAATTGCTGTCATTAGCCAACTTGAGGAAGTCGACCATGTAATGTACTTGTCCATATGGCTGTCCTGTCTGTATATTGGTGTACTCATTTGTCAGCACCCATGAAGCGGTACCACTCTCTGCCACAGCTTCCTTGCTGGGAGATTCCGTGGAGATCCTTACCGGCGTTGTTGGAGTCGTGAGCCAGGAGAGGAGATCATCGTTCAGATCAGCCAAGCTGACGTTGGAATTGGCTTTAAGCCCCTTTACAACGCCATCCCCTGTCAGTTGCCATCCTTGAATGGAGAAAGCTCCGCTTGCGACCATCGTACCACCAGCGCCATCTCCCGGAGCAGGAGAACTCGTTCCTGTCGTGTAGCAGTGAGCTGCCTCTGAGATACCGCAACGTGCCAGCTCGTCTCCAAGATTCACATTTGCGGACGTCGTGATGACAGCTGTGCCGGCCTCAATGGATGATGCCTGTGCTTTGAGGTCAGCCTCAGAGACACAAGTTGTCAGATGGGTGGCCCTGCTGAGAGTTACCGTAAAAGGCTCTTCTTCGAGTGATGTCTGAACAGGTGAGAAAAGGATTACGGGTGGAAGTGCCCCCGTCGATGTAGAACTATTCACTGATCCGGTGGAAGTACTCTGTTGGGCAGAAGATCCAAGGGAAGACGCTCCCGCTAGACGTGCAGACAACGTCAAGCTAACACCCACAAGAACAACCAGGATGAAAGTTAGTACTTTTCTTCTTTCTCCCATATGGTTTCTCCTTCCTTGTTGAAACTGCGATGCATATTTCAACAAGCTTCTTTCTCGCTTTTCCGCCTGCCGCATTCCCGGCAAAGAGAGTTCACGTTCGTTCTTCCTGGCTGCTCAGCACTCCTTCCCCTGGTCTTGCTGGTCAAGAATCCCTTCTTCTATAGGAACAACACAAACGGGAGAGTTGATAGAACCCTTGCCCTCCTTCTATATAACAAAGATCTCGCCAAAAGTCGGAATCCTTTTGGCGCTCTTTTCTCCTCCCCGAGGGACGCAGACGAGGGCTGGTTGCTGAACACAGCCGTTCACTATTTACGCACAGGTTCGTGTCGCTGGTCCGGTGCCGGCCATCCTTTTCGTGACAGAACTTCTGTTCATCGGCAGAAGTTGACGTGTTGGAAAGGTTGCCAATATGAGTTGCAGAGAAACAGACGATTCTTATCCTTTGGGTGGAGGTCGGCACAATGAAGGAACCGAAGGAGAGGACTGACGCAACGGCAGTCGGAGGATTCGCCGGGTTCATCATTATCCGCGCGCGTCCCAAGTGGAATGAGAAGTCGGTTGCTGCACCTTCTGGTCTCGTAGGTGGCGATGGGTCATCGCCTTCATTCAGGTGCTGACGGGGATGGCAACAGCATACGCTCCGTTACGTCACGGTAACTGCTGGTGTATCTCCCTCGTCCTCACTGAGATCAAGCTTTCCACCCGATTTGTTCAAGGCAACCGATAGCATGATATTGGCAACGACGAGGTGAAGGAGCGCCAGTTCGACGAGGACTCCTTCACTCCCGAAACGAAGGCCAAGAAACAGGACGCAGGCTTCAACAGCAAGAAGAAGGACCTTGTTCGCCATCCGCCAATGACCGACAAAGGGCTGGGTCACGACGGATGCAACGATAAGGACCAGCCCAGCTGAAATGACCCACCACATCCTTTGAAGATATGTTGCGATTTGCATGAGGTAGCTCGATGGGTCAGTTGAACTCTTTGACAATACTTGCTGGACCATGGAGTATCCAAACATCACAGCGAAGAATGCGAGACCGCTCAGGATCGTCGTGATATGCAAGGCTCGTTCTGAGTGCGTGCGAAGGAGAGCATCAATGCGTGGAGTGCGCTTTCGCAGGAAGGGCAACGCACTGATGATACTTACGATCACCAACGCGGCAATAACCAGAATGCCCATTTGCCGAGAACCAGTCTGAGCCTGGCGCGCCAGCGCTGTCAGAGTAGCTGGTGTGGTCATTCCAGATGCAATCTGCCGAGCCACTGTACGAGAAATGAACGGCCAACGGAGAGCCATAATGCCGGCAACGCTCATCTCGCCGGCTACAAACCATCGGGACAGAGCACACATTGTCAACCATTCCTGCACTCCTTCTCTTCTCCTCGTCAAGTGCGTTACTTCTGTCACAGGTTCAATGCTATGTTGTCTCATGAACACCCCTCCCTCGTGGGTCTACACGCTGCCCTGATGATGTTCCAGCCATCGCTCATCATGATCCACGTCGGAGTCGGATGGTTCATCATGCCACAGGTCCGCGGACCAGAGAACGTTTGCAACGGTGAGATGAAGCAGCGTCACTCGAGAACGGCGAAGGTGTTGTGCAGACAGAGAAACAAGATCAGCGTAGATGCCTCTGCGGCCAGAATATAGACCGTGGTAGAAGTTCGAAGGTGCAGGGACCATGGTTGGGCTATTGCGGCAGCCACCATGAAGACCATCCCTGCCGCTGCACTCCACCACAACCACTCCAGGTGCCGGGCTGTCTGGGCGATCACTGCCGGTGGTTGATACAGCCCGATGCTGGGGGCTCCTCCACCCGCTTGCGCGCCGAATGCTCCTGCTGCAACCATGGAAAGAAGTGCCAGGAGGCTGAGCACGGTGGTAGCTTGGAGCCGTGGCATCGAGTGAACGACGGGCTCTCCCTTTCTCGATGTGATCATCAGGGAACTCCAGAAACCCAACGCCATCAACACCAGCAAAGCTGCTTCCTGCGTGATGTTCCCGGGGTCAAACGATTTCAGGCCGACAGTGCTCGCACCAATCGCAAGCACAGCCGACGAAACCGCCCCACGAGCCACGGCACAGACAAAGAGCCAGCCTCGTATGCGTCGTTGCGACGTTTTCGTCTGGAGAACTTCCGGTTTCTGTAAATCCTCAACGCTATCATCATCCATGACACGCCTCCTCTACTGATCCTTCATTGTAGGGCACCGACCACGAACGTCACTATGCGGTCGGTGCCCCTTGTGTCTCTATAGTGTGTTACAATCGCCTATTGTGAAAACGGAGGAGCATGCAGTGTGCCGAATGTGTTACTTCCAGAGTTCTATGATCGGGCGCAGATCGGAGGAGTTTGCTGTCACGATGATGAGGCCCTTGTCCACGGGGACAACACAGCAGAGTTGCTTCGACTCCGTTTCTTGTTCCTCTCGTGAGAGCAGAGTCTTCTGCCAGAGCTTCGCGCCGGTTGCCGGGTCGAGGGCTACGAGATCGTTCTCTCCTTCCTGCACGTACAGGACGTCACGGGTCGCCATTGGGAGAAGATTAAGATACCAGTCGATATGTGACTCTGCAGTCATACCGCGGCCGGCATAGATACCGGCGTTGTAGGACCACTTCTGTGTTCCTGTGCGTTCATCGACGGCGATCAGGGTGCCATCTTGAACGGTTAAAAAGGCAACACCTGGTTGTAAGGCAACCTCAGGCGACTGCGCGGTATTCAGAGGAGGAAGCGGAACTTCTTTTGTCTTGCTCCACAGGAGATGCCCCGTTGCTGTGTCAAATGCTGCGGCTACGTGATAAGCAGGTGCAGGAATTGTCGATGTACCGTCTGCCTTATAGGGACTATCTTCTGCCCTAAAGACCGCTATCAGCGTTTCTCCGTCCACGGCAAGAGCGACAGACATGTTGATGAAATCATTGGAGGCAGTCGGGTAGCTGATCGACCAAGACGTTCGAGCGGTAACAGGATCATATCGGAAGAGGGAGGAACAGACATGTCCCCACGAGGGGCTGTACCTAGCATTGCCATAGACAGAAGCGCCATCGGACACGAGGTTGGTGAGGCCCGGATAGGTGCCGCTTGGCAGTGGGATACGTCCCGTCAGTGTGCCGGTCGCTGCATCCCAGATACCGACTGCTGCATGTACATCGGT
>JBAQYC010000206.1:0-9379 GCA_049299835.1 Candidatus Cryosericum sp.
GATGATGGCGGCAAACCCTGCAAAATCGGTCTTGACCGTGTAGTCGATGCGGAGACCTGGGAGCAGATCTGTTGTGATGGTGTCGACCAGCAAGCTTGTTCCGCCACCCCGGTAATACCCGCTGGAAGCCTGGTTGAGCTTGTTGATACCGTGCCCGGGGATCGTGACGCGCGTGTCGCGTGGAAATGACAGCAGGCGGACATGCTTCGTCGCCGGGTCCAGCCGCACCAGGATGATCGTGTCCGTACGCCCGGGGTCATTCTTCTCGCGGGAATCAGCACCAAGCAACAGGATATTCAGGGGGTCGTCGAGATCAGGCTCCGGCTGGAGGGGTATCGGGGGCACGACCCGTTGCGCAGGTGGCGGGTGATCCACGGCGCCAACCGCAGAATCATCGTTGACGAGAGAGTACGCGGGCTCAGCACGTAGTACCGTCACGATACCGGCGAGCAGCGCAGCTATCGCCAGGAGTGCCAGAACCATATGTAGATTGCGCTTCTGTACCACCTTCTGCTCCTTGTACCAGTCAGAGAATTAGCTTTTTAGTATACAGCATGATACATGCATTCCCAATGAGAGCGTGTGTTGGTCTTTCTGCACACACCAGTCACTTGCTGTGCTACTACTGCGAACGCGTGTCCCTTGATCTGTCATTCCCGCGTATGCGGGAATCCAGCCCTGGTTCGACGCATGGGTTCCCGCCTTCGCGGGAACGACGACAAGAGACAGAGCCACTAGATTAGTGCCACCGCAGAATACACGAGTTCTCTACTCTGTCATTCCCGCGTATACGGGAATCCATCATTGGTACGACGCGTGGGTTCCCGCCTTCGGGGAAAGCACCCCCATGCACTAGATTAACATGCTCGGGGGGAAACGACGGAGGGAA
This sequence comes from Candidatus Cryosericum sp., assembly GCA_049299835.1. Taxonomy (GTDB): domain Bacteria; phylum Caldisericota; class Caldisericia; order Cryosericales; family Cryosericaceae; genus Cryosericum. Next base: position 890 of record JBAQYC010000206.1, read on the forward strand.
GCCGGTTAGCTGTCCGGGGTTCCTGCCGATGGATCGGTGATCGCGGGCGCGTCCTTGAACAGGGGGGCAACCTTGTCCTTCATCGGTCCCGTGTAGGGAACGACATACGAGGTTCCATCCACGTATTTGGGAATGCCCGGGAACACCACCGTCGTCACATCCTTGTCCGTGGCATCTTTGAAAGTCATCCCCAGCCGCAGCATATCGGTGGATGACATGTCAGTCACAACCGCCTCCTGCACGACACCGATGACTTTGGGGAGGCGCCACGCGTTGCGAATGCTGGTCGTCTGTGCGATGACAGCTTTGAGCAGCTTCTTCTGGCGAGCCACACGCCCGTGTTCCTCACCACCCCAGCTGCCGAAGTCACCCACGCCGTCCGCACGGAAGCGCGCGTACTGCAGTGCCTTGTCACCATCCAGATGCTGCAAACCGGGCTTAAGGTCGATGACCGTGTCTGTTGCGCGATACACCATGCGCTCTTCGACATCCAGCGTCACGCCGCCGAGGGCGTCGATCACGCTCGCAAAACCCGTGAAGTTTGTGCGTACATAGTAGTCCACCCGGATGCCCGGCACGAGACCCTGTATGGTCTCTTCCAGCAGAGGAATGCCACCATCCGCGTAGACGTCCTTGTTGGTCGTGGCATTGATCTTGCCGATCCCATGTCCGGGGATACTCACCCGTGTATCGCGTGGGATAGACATCATGGTGATCTTCTTCGTAACCGGATCCAGCCCCACCAGCATGATGCTGTCGGAACGCCCAGGGTCGTCCTTCGTGCGCGCATCGCACCCCAGCACCAGGACATTGATGTGCTTGTCCAGCCTGACCATCGGCTTCACAGGCTCAGACGGACCGGGAGCCGCGGCATGCACGGCATGATCAAGTTTCCAGGCTAGTCCACCCACGACAAGTGCGGTGGCCGCTATCAAGGCCAGAAGGATATTGAGAACAACCTTGCTCCGGACCGCTCCCCGCCTTTTTGTGAACCTGTGGGACGAACCATTGTTCAGCATTTCAGATCTCCTGTTCCTGCGCATTTCTCACTGCCAACATTGAGACGAGCTCGCATCTCATCGGTTCCCCAGTGGTCCTCTATTGTACACCCGGTCATTCCCCGCGCGAGTGTCGACGGTGTCATCCATCCGCTACGGCACGACGTTGCATGCAAGTGACACCATGACATACTCTCAGAAGAGAGTTGCGTCAGGCAGGTTCAAACGGTTCTGAAGGCCAGCGGCCTGGGAGGACGCTATGAGCACAAGACTACGCCAGATTGACCGACATCACAAAGAGGAATTCATGGACGCCGACATCTCGGAGGAACTTGAGCGGTTCATGTCCCGGAACCTGGACACGATCTCCGGCAGCGGCCCGGACGCCGATTATGCACCCTATGCTGTCGTCAGTGATGACAGCGGCACAGTCGGCTTCATCATGATCGGGCAGAGACAGGAACAAGGGAGTTTCTGGTTGGCAAAGCTCATGATCGACACGTGCGAACGCCGCAAGGGGTATGGAACGGCGGCGCTGCGGCTGGCGATCCAGATGCTGAAGGAGAACCCTGGATGCAAGTCCGTACAGGTGACATACCATCGCGACAACATTGCAGCCAAGACCATGCTCGAGCACCTGGGGTTCGTCTTCACCGGCGATGGAAAAGACGCCCCTGTCGTAGCGACTCTCGCTATCAATAGCTGACGGGGCTATCGGGGGTCTGCCCGGCCCGATTGGCGCCGCACCTGGTTGAAGCCAATCAGGGCAAACAGACTCGGAGCAAGATAGAGAAGTACCCCCGTCACGCGCGAATCCCGATTGAGGTGAAGAGGTTCTGCCAGCAGCAGGACCAGCACCAGTCCCAGGGCTGCACCCAGGATACCGCGCCAGAGGCTGTGAAGAAGACGCAATCGCCGTGCTACCAGCCACATACCGGCAACGAATCCGACGGGGAAGGCGAGGACGCTGCCAAACAGAGCCCCGATAATGTCGCCCCAGCCATTGCTGGCACCGGCACCCAGCTTCGCTCCCGCCCAGCTTCCCAGCAGGAGCATGCAACCTCCCAGGAAGGCACCTGCCGCCACTTCCAGAAATGTCGTGCGCGGTGACTGGTTCATAGACGTGTCGCGCTGCGCCGTCCCGTTCCTAGAGCACCGGCTTGAGCAGTTCGACCACGTCTCGGGCCGTCAGAATACGCAGTTTTCCCAGTGGACCTTCGGAAAGTGCATTAAACGCGATGTCGCGGAGTTCGCCGGCTGCAATGCCAAGGTCTCCCAGTGTCGAAGGAGCACCCCAGCGCTGAAACGCCGTCCTCATGGACATGATGCCTTCTTCGACCGTGACCGCACCCCAGACGGTCTTTGCCCACCGCTGAAACTGGCCGGGATTGTTGTCGCGCTGATAGGTCATCCAGGCAGGAAGGATGACCGCCATTCCGGCTCCATGGGCTATCTCGGGGTGCAAGGCACTCATTGCGGATTCGATGCTCCGTGCCGACCAGTCGCTGTCCTCGATGCCGGCAGAGCTCAGGCCATTCATTGCCAGCGTCGCAGCCCAGGCCAGGTTCGCACGTGCGCCGTAATCAGCGTGATCTGCCTGAAGTCGGTCGACCATCTTGATAACAGTGCACATCAGTCCTTCGTCAAGCGCAAGCGTCGTCTCCTCGAACGATCCCACCAGGTAGGTGGCCATGATATGGCTGAGGACCCCAACGGCGCCATTCACGGTCTGACGCCACGGCAGGCTGGTCTGTACGCTCGGATCGACGATCGCAACCCGGGGATACAGGAAAGGAGAGGATATGCTCCACTTCTTGTGCTGATCGCCCTCAGTCAGGACAGCCCATGAGTCCATCTCGCTGCCGGAGGCCGAGATCGTCAGAACCACGAAAACAGGGAGTGCCCTGTCGATCAAGCACCGTTTCTCAAAACAGCTCCAGAGGCTGTCGACATACACACCCGCCGCAACACACTTGGCCGTGTCGATGACGCTGCCACCACCGACGGCCAGTACGCCGTCTACCTGCTGCTCGCGGGCGATCTGCACCAGCTGCTGGGCAAGCGCCAGCTCAGGGTTGGGCCGTACGCCCCAGGCTTCTACAATCTCGATACCCAGTACGCTCAGGGACTGGATGACGGCCTGATAGACGCCGTTCTCGCGGATGGAACCACCGCCGGCTATCAACAGTACCTTGTGAACGCCTTCCCGAGCGATGGCTGGGCCTACCCGCTGCACGGTCCCGCGACCGAAGATCACCCGTGTCGGATTGTAGAACTCGAAACTGTGCATGTGTCACCCCTTTCGCGCCAGGCCGGCGCGTTGTTTCAGACTAGCACCTGTGACAGACTGCTTCAAGCATGCCGCGACAGAGCGGGCAATACGCCAAACACATACCAGACACCCGGTCCCACGGTTCGACCTGCCGCCTGCTCGTTCTGCAGAAACGCCGGAATCTCGTCCTGCATCAACAGGACGACTTCGATTTCCTCGCTCGGCTCCAGCTCCTGCTGGGGATGCTTGTTGAGCGGGTCCGTCTCGTCGATCTCTGCACTGAACACATACTGGTCGTCGTTGGATATCCCGACATTCGCCTTCAGGGGACCGCTTGACGCCACGATGCGGCCGACGAATCCCGTCTCTTCGCGCAATTCGCGCAGAGCTTCGACCTCAGGGTCACTCCCCACGGGCGCAGCGCCGGCGCAGAATCCAATGACGGTATTCTCGATGGGCTGACGATACTGCCGCAGCAGTACATACCGTCCGCTGGGCACCAACCGCGCCACAACCACGACGACGCAGGTGTCGGATGTGTGCGATATGCACTCCCAATGCACCTCTTCGCCAGTATCGTTCACGAAGGTGTCTTCACGAAGGACCAGCCAGTTGCCCTTCCCGATGACGCGTTCCCCTGTCTTTTTCATGTCTTCGTCTCCTTGCCGTCCGCTGCGCGAAATGCCGTGCGGACAACATCAGCATAGTGTCTTTTCGTTGCAGAGCTTGCCGTGGCTAGTCCGGTTCCACCGTCAACACGCCGATCCCAGGGCGCCAGTCGAACACAGCAATGTCTCCAACACTGTCGAACCCAAGCCGAATATACAGTGGCACGACCTCGGGGTTCGCCTGTAACACGAGGTGCGAATAGCCAAGGCGAGTGGTCAGGGTCAGTGCTTTTCGGCTGAGCAGGATACCAGCGCCGCGCTTCCGGAACATCTGAGGCACGCCGAGCCAGTGCAATCCGGCTACTTCGTCACCCGTAAACAGGAGTGCTCCTCCCACCGGGGTCCCATCCTGCAATGCCGTCAGACGATGCCAGCGGCCGGAGAGGACACCGGTCTCAGTGAGCACTGGTTCGAGATCCTGGAACTGTGTGAGACCAAATCCCTCGAGTACTACGTGCATCCACTGTTCCCTCTCTTCGGGGGAGGCTGCTTCAACAACAGTAATGTCTGACGGCTTCTCCTCCAATTCCTCCGCGCCATCCAGCGTCCGGACCATGCCCGTCAGAAAGTAACGCAGCTCAAGTCCGTGGGCTACGAGCCGCGTCGCGAGATCATCAGGCCTGGAGCAGCCGTCGACATACCATGTGACCGGCACTGCTGCACGGCGAAAGGGCAGGAGGAGCTGCTCGATGCCCTCATCGGCAGTATCTGCACCCAGGCGAGCCCTGAAGATACGGTTGCGGTCCACATGCGGCGCCCGCACAGATGAAGCGCACGTGTCCCCCAGGATGTACGTCCCCGGCTGGCCGTCTACGGTCAGGAAGTACTGTGCCATCTCCTCGCTGACAAGACCGACACCGGTGCTCATCTTCATGCTGTCCAGCGCCATGTCAATCCTCCTCTTCTTCGTGATCCGCGTGGCCATCGTCCTCTTCCTGATACAGGTGACCCGTCACGCTGGCGGCGAGCATCGCTCCCAGGACATCCGCAGGCGACACGTCGAAGGGCATGGCCGACATGAAGTTGCCGGGGGCGCACGCCGCCTCGGCGACCTTCTGCAGCGACTCCCGGCTTACCTCGCCCATCCCCAGCTCCTCGAGTGTCATGGGCAGACCGGTGCTGAGGAACAGGTTCATGATGTCGTCCATCTCCTCGCGCGGGGCGTCTTCCAGGATCAGCTGGACGATACTGCCAAACGCCGCCAGCTCGCCATGCGACTGCTCTCGCGCCTCAGGCAGCAACGTCAGGGCCTTGCCTATGCTGTGAGCCGCCGCGCACCCGGCGTTCGCGAAGGCCATCCCTGAACAGTAGATATCCGCCTCCAGCACGTGCTCGAACGCCCGCGTTTCCAGGCCGTTCTGCGCCACCACCAGGGCACGCAGGCCATCTGTGAGGACTGTATCATACGCCAGTCTGGCAAGAGCGAGGGAAGACAGTGTACCTTTGCCACCCAACAGGTTTGCCGTGTCCGACTGGCGATGCGCCCTGGCTTCCAGCCAGGTAGCCACCGTATTCCCTATGCCGGCCACCAGCGAACGTGGTGGTGCCTGCGCGATGACGGTGCTGTCGACTACGACGACCGCCGGGTGTGCCGGACACACCCGGAGTTCCTGGAAGACACCTTTCTCGTCCGTGAGGATCGCAATCGAACTGCATGCCGCCCCTGTGGCTGCTGTCGTCGGAACGACCATCAGGGGCAGCCGCTGGACCGCTGCGACGGCACGTGCGGCGTTGATTGCCCGACCGCCTCCGATCCCCAGGACCACATCGCACGAACTAAGGTCACAGACCGTTGTGAGGCGGTCGACCTCCGGTCCGGTGCAGATGCCCGAGAACTCCTCGTAGATGAGGACCGACCCTGTTCCCTCGAATGCCTGCTCCACCAGACCCTGCATGCTCGCCATGGTCTGTTCTTCGGCCACGACAAAGAACTCGTTACCCAGCCGTGAACCATATTCGTGAAGCTTGCTGGTCTCCCCCGGTCCCTGGATGTACCGATCCGGTGCCCCTGTGATCCTCGCCATCGTCGACCTCCTGCCGCTGCAGCATTAGTAAAGCTGCTGTTCCTGTTGCTATTCTATCCACCCGGCATTCCAACACAACCGTGTCATACTATACTGAAAATGCAAGTCTGGTGCACCTTTGCCAGACCGCTCAGGAGACAACATGGCCAAGCTCGCCAAAGTACCATCTACGGCACTCACCCCCGTCCCGGCCGTCCTCGTCACCGCCGGCACGATGGAATCGTCTGACGTCACGACACTCGCCTGGGTCGGGACTGTCTGTTCCGAGCCTCCGATGATCAGCATCAGCGTTCGCCCGGAACGCTGGCTGCACCACTTCATCGTCAAAGGAAACGTATTTGTAGTAAACATCGCGGACACCACTCACGCACGCGCTCTTGATCTCTGTGGCCAGGTGTCCGGCAAAGACGCAGACAAGTGGGAGTTGAGCGCCCTCACCCGCGAGCAGGGAACGGCAACAGCCGTGCCACTGGTTGCGGAATGTCCAATCAACATCGAGTGTGTCGTGCGTCAGACCCTGCACCTCGGCAGCCACGACATGTTCATCGGTGAAGTCGTCGCCGTTCACGTGGAAGAGCGCGTCCGGGCGGGCGGACACGTCCTCGATCCCATCTGCTACGCAAGTGGCCAATACTGGAAACTGGGCGACCTCATCGGTCCCATGGGATTCTCGCGCAAGTGATCATCATGTGCAGTCAGACCCCCTGCAGACCGCTCCCTGACGCCAGAGTTTAATGAGACCGTTCGGCGTTTATTCGCACTTGCCCTTGCAGAAATCCGGCGATACTCTATTCTTCAGCTAGAAAACGAGAGCAGAGTACCCGCCGCGGCCTCAGCCGATGGGCAGTCATTTGATCTCGACACACCGAGTTCGAAGGAGACAGAGATGCGAATGAAGAGACTAGTGGTTGCAGTGACACTCCTGTTGTTTGTCGTCGGTCTGGCGGGATGCGCCAAACAGCCTGCGACCACCGATCCAGGCGATGGTACCTCAGGAGATACCAACAGAACAATTGTAGAGGTCGATGCCAAGAAGGTTGAGGAACTTCTTCAGACTGATCGTGATCTTGTTATTATCGACGTATCCGGCAAGTGGGCCGACGGGCACATCGTGGGTGCACTCGACACGCCACTGGACAAGCTGCAGGAGATTATCAACGGAAACTTCACGCTCAGTGCCAGCAAGCACTATGTCGTCTATGCACACGATGAAGAAACCAGCAAGAATGCGGCCGACATGATGCTGAAAAGCTCCTTCACCGTCATCAACCGTCTGGTGGGCGGGTATGACGCGTGGGTAGCCAATGGTGGCTACACCGAGAAATAGGCACGTCCAGCACCTGAGTATGGGGAAGCCCCGGCCTTGTCAGGCCGGGGCTTCTGCCCTTCCTGTCGTCTGCTGTTCAGGAACCCGCCCCTCGTGGCAAGTCGACGTCGACGGCATGACCCTCGCGACGCTCGACTTCTTTCGTATAGGTACCTGAGCGCTTTTCAGCATCATCGATCGCTTGCTGCGCTCGCGCATGGCCGGACGCTGCAAACCAGTCCCGTGCAACGATGCGCTCCATCCACTTGTGAATGCGGACCAGTTCCGTCTCGTTCTCCTCGATCTCAGCATACGTGAACTTCTCCTTCTCGGTCTCGCGGTCCAGCTCATACACAAGGCGTTCGCACTGCTCCACGATCTCGTCGTAGTCGCCGTCACGCTGAAGCTGAAATGCAGCGATCACGCGCGCATCGTCGTCTTCGTCGACAAACTTCATCCTCCCCACGAGCACCTCTCCCCCGCTGGAAATAACCTCCGCTTTGAGAGCCAGCACCTTTGCGAGCAGGGTCTCCGTCATCGGCAGGATGGCTGCCCCTTGCTGAACATACACTGCACCCAGCTCCTTCAGTTTCCTCCACAGGTACACACGTGTGCGCGAGGGCTCTGCAGGGACCTTATAGGTGACCGTCAGCCAGGTCTTCATCCTGTGACCATCGGTGTCGTGCGAGCCGAAGCCCGCATCAGGAACGTGAGGGCGATCATTGCAACGAAAGCAAGAATGGATCCGAAGATAAATGGAGCGCTTGGGTTGATTCGCTCCCACAGAACACCGGCAATCAGGCTTGCAGGCAGTGCACTGATGCCCACGGCCGCATTGTACAGGCCAAAGGCGGTACCGCGCTTTTCGGACTGTGGAACGAGGTCGGCGACCAGTGCGCTCGCGACGCCATCTGTCATCGCATAGTAGACACCATACAAGGCATACAGCGCCCAGATCTGCCATCCCCGTGTGGCGAACCCGAAGCCCAGGTATACCAGGGCATAGACCAGCCAGCCGGTACGGATGACGCGATTGCGTCCAATGTGGTCCGACACGATGCCGGCTGGGATGGACAACGCCGATGTCACGCCCTTCCACATGGCCAGCATGAGGAAGATCTGTACGATGTCCAGACCAGCTTTCTGCGCCTTGAGCATGAGAAAAGCATCGCTGCTGTTGCCCAGCGTGAAGACGATCATGATGATCAGGAATGTCTTGAAG
>JBAQYC010000207.1:0-5927 GCA_049299835.1 Candidatus Cryosericum sp.
ACTACGCTGACCGCCTGGCGGACGACCTCGACACCGTTGACTGGCCTGAACGCATCAAGATCATGCAGCGCAACTGGATCGGCAAATCGGTCGGCGCCGAAGTCGTCTTTGACATCATTTCAGCCGGCGATGGTTCGAAACACCCTGTGACAGTCTTCACTACGCGCCTGGACACGATCATGGGGGCAACGTTCCTCGTGCTGGCCCCTGAACATCCACTGATTCAGGAGATCGTGTCAAGTGAACAGCATGCCGAGGTCGATGTGTACACCGCGGCCAGCAAGACCAAGACCGAGATCGACCGCATGTCGACAGACAGGGAGAAGACCGGCGTCTTCACTGGGGCCTACGCCGTCAACCCGTTCTCCGGGGAGAAGGTCCCAGTATGGATTGCCGACTATGTGCTCATGGGCTACGGCACGGGCGCCATCATGGCTGTACCTGCGCATGACAGCCGCGATTTCGCGTTTGCCACTAGATATGACATCCCCATCCGTCAGGTCATCGGCCGGCGGGGTTTCGCATATGACGCGACGACCTGGAATGATGCATATTCCGAGCACGGTGCTCTGCTGAATTCGGGCCGCTTCGACGGCCTGACCACGGAGGACGCCTTCGCGACAATGGTGGCAGATGGAGAGGCGAAGGGATTCGCGAAGGCGCAGACCAACTATCATATGCGTGATTGGCTGATCAGCCGCCAGCGCTACTGGGGTGCGCCGATCCCGATGATCCACTGTCCGACATGCGGGACAGTCCCTGTTCCTGAAAGCCAGTTGCCGGTCGTGCTGCCCGACGTGCAGGGATATGAACCAAGCGGCACGGGCGAGTCGCCTCTGGCAGGTATCAAGGAATGGGTCGAAACGACATGCCCCGTATGCGGGGGACCCGCTCGGCGTGAGACAGACACCATGGATGGCTTCGCCTGTTCTTCCTGGTATGAGCTGCGGTACACCAGTCCTCACAACGACAAGGCGCCATTCGACAGGGCGACCATCGACTATTGGCTTCCTGTCGACCTGTACGTCGGCGGCGCCGAACACGCAGTCATGCACCTTCTGTATGCCCGCTTCTGGACGAAGGTCATGTACGATGAGGGTCTGGTTGGGTTTACGGAACCTTTTGCACGCCTCATGAACCAGGGAATGCTGCTTTCGTACGATGGGCAGAAAATGAGCAAGAGCAAACACAACGTCATTACCCCAGATGAGGTTGTCGAACAGTATGGCGCCGACACCCTGCGCCTGTATGAATTGTTCATGGCGCCGTTTGAGCAGGAGGTCGCCTGGTCCAAGGAAGGCATCTCGGGCGCACATCGTTTTGCGAAGCGTCTGTGGGAGCTTGTGCAGCGCACGATCGAGGCGCCTTGCGCGAGCCCGACGGACGTTCCAGTCTCGGTCCCGAAGCTCGAACTGCAAATCAACAAGCTGACCAAAAAGATCACGGAAGATATCGAGAAGTTCAAATTCAACACCGCGGTGGCCGCGTTCATGGAGTACTTCAACTTCCTGTCTGAGACTGTGCGGAACGACGAGACCGTGCTGTCGACACCCGAGTGGCAAGCCGCGATGCGGCAGTTGCTCGTTATCCTGGCTCCTTTTGCTCCGCACATGACGGAGGAACTCTGGCAGGAGTACGGGTGCGAAGGGAGCATTCACAGACGGACCTGGCCTGCCTGGGACGAAAGCAAGCTCATCGAGAGCGAAAGTGAGGTCGCAGTGCAAGTCAATGGCAAGGTGCGTGGCTCGATGCTGGTTCCTTCCAACTCGACGGACGAAGAACTGGGAAGTCTGGCACTGGCTCAGGGCTACGTTGTCAAGTACACGGCCGGACACATTGTCAAGCGTGTCGTTGCAATCAAGGGAAAAGTCGTTAATATTGTAGTTCAGTGATTCTCGATCAGGAGGAAGTTGAATGGCAAATCCAAAGAAGAAAATAACCCACAGCAGGAAGGGCAATAGATACAGCAAGGTCAAGATGCGCTTCAGGAACAACCAGAGCCTTCTTGTCAATTGCGGACATTGCAACAAGCCTATCCGTTCGCATCATATCTGCCCGTATTGTGGGTATTACGATGGGAAACTCGTGGTCAAGCGGGAAGAGAAGAAGGAAAAGCCCGCCGCCTAGCGTATGAAGGTTGCAGTCGATGCCATGGGGGGCGATTATGCCCCCCATGAGATTATCAAGGGGGCCGTCGACGCCTCCCGGGAGTTTGGTGTAACTGTCGTCTTCGTGGGCGACGAGACTGCCATCAATCTTGAGCTGTCCCAGTACCGCCAGGGTCAGCCCTTTTCATATGAAGTGGTTCCGACGACCCAGGTCATCACGTTTCACGACCATCCTTCCGAAGTACTGAGGGCAAGCAAGGACTCGTCGCTGTATCGCGCCATCCAGCTTGTTTCCGAGAAGAAGTGCGACGCGATCGTCTCCGCCGGCAGCACCGGTGCGCAGATGGCGATCTCGCTGTTTGTTCTCGGCCGCATTCGCGGCGTTCTTCGCCCGGGGCTGATCACTGCCGTACCATCCGTGACTGGTGACCCGTTCTACTTCATCGATACTGGGGCGGTGGCCGATTGCACTCCAGAAAATATTCTGCAGTTTGCGCGCATGGGCCAGGTCTACTGCAGTCTCAATACGGGCAGGGAAAAGCCCACCGTTGGCCTCCTGAACATCGGTGAGGAAGCCGAGAAGGGGTCTCGCCAGATGATCGAGGCGTACAAGCTTCTGGCAGCCAGAACTCCTGGATTCATCGGCAATATTGAACCAAAAGAGGCATTTCGACATGCCGCGGATGTCGTCGTCAGCGATGGCTTCACTGGCAACATCTTCCTGAAGACCATCGAGAGCACGGCAGAGACGCTCTTCGCGATGATGAAGGCGGCGCTTGGCAGTTCCATCAGGGGCAAGGTCGGTGGAGCACTGGCACATGATAACCTGCGGCTCGTCAAGAGCAAACTCGACTACAGCCAGTATGGCGGCGTTCCCTTACTGGGAGTCAAGGGAATAAGTATTGTCTGTCATGGCAGATCCGACGCCACAGCCATCTATCACGCGATTCGTGTTGCCAGGAAGGTCAGCGACGAAGGGCTCGTGACGAAGCTGGAGGCTCTCTGGAAATGACAGAAAGCACGCGTCCGACTCGCAGGACCGCTATTCATCGTATCGTCGTACCGAAGGAGGACTTCACCGGAGCTCTTGTCATGGAACGGACCGAGGAGTTCAATAAGACACTGCCGGTATCTTTCAAGAATCTCAGGTATCTGGTTGTTGCCCTGACACACAGCTCATTTGCCAGTGAGCACCACAGCTACACGTCGAACGAGAAGCTCGAATTCGTAGGCGACGGGGTCGTGAACTTCATCGTTGCCAAACTGCTGTTTCTTGAGTTTCCGGACGCCCGGGAGGGCGATCTGTCCAAGATGCGCGCTGCGCTGGTCAAAGAGCAGGGCATCTACGAGCGCGCGCTGGAACTGGGGCTCGACAGGTATCTATTGCTGGGCAAGGGTGAAGACAAGCTGCGTGAGGAACGCAAACCGGCGATCCTTGCGGACGGCTTCGAGGCTCTTGTAGCCGCGATTTACTTCGACAGCGGCATGCACGCGGCTGAGAAGTTCGTGAGCATCGTGTTCAACAAAGCAATAGCGGATTTGCACAACGGAGCGGTTCTGGACCACAAGACAGCATTGCAGGAAGAGACGCAGCGAAGCGTTCGCCAGCTGCCGTCATATGATACGGCCGTCGCGCGTGGTGAGGATGGGTCGGACGTGTTCACGTCGCTGGTGCATATCGGTGGCGCCTTGTACGGCGAGGGCCGCGGATCATCGAAGAAGAAGGCCGAAGAGGACGCTGCTCACGCTGCTCTCGATGCTTTTGTCGCTGAGCACCCGCATCGAGGAGAGTCTGGTCAATGAGTTTTCTTTCGCGTGTCAGGCAGCTGTTTGGTAGCGACAATCCGGTGGAGCGGGAGTCGTCAGCCGAAGTACCCGGGACCAATGTCGAACCCCAGGGAATCTTGTTGCCGGATGTTGCACCGACCGTGCGACAACGTAGTGTGCGTGCGCCTCGTGAAACGGCAGATCTTGATGCTCTTGAGGAGCTCCTTATCGATGCCGGCGTTGACGTCGACACGACCATGGCCATCCTGCAGGAAGTACGAAAGGGTGGACTGCTGGGGCGTCCAACGGCAGAACAGGTTATCGACCGGATCCGTGGCAAGCTGAGTTCAGTGCTTGACCTCGACAGCAGTCTGCACACAACGGGTTCACCTGCTGTCATCCTTGTCACAGGAGTCAACGGCGTCGGCAAGACCTCATCGATTGCAAAGCTGGCTAACATGCTGAAGCACGACGGTCGCATGGTCCTGCTCATTGCTGCCGATACCTTTCGTGCTGGGGCGGTTGACCAGCTTGCTATCCTCGCTGATCGCGCCGGTGTCCCGGTGATGCGCTCGGTGGAGGGGCAGGACCCGTCCAGCGTCGTGTTCAATGGACTTCAGAAAGCTGTGGCAGACAAGGTGGACGTTGTGATTATCGATACGGCAGGCCGCCTCGAGAATAAGAAGAACCTTACGTTTGAATTGCAGAAACTTGTGCGGGTCATTGAGACGAAGTTTGGTTTGCCGTTGTCGGAGACGTTGCTGGTTATCGACGCGACAACGGGCGAGAATGCACTTATGCAGGCCCGTGCATTCAGTGAGGCGGTCCCGATCTCAGGTATCATCCTCACAAAGGTCGATTCCGGGGCAAAGGGTGGCAGTATTGTGAGCATTGCGCGTGAACTGCGTATCCCGATCAAACTGGTCTGCAATGGTGAAACACTTATGAGCATAAAACCATTTGACAAAGACGATGTTGTGGACATGATATTGCTGTCGGAGTAAGCATCAGTAGCAACGAAAGCGCAACTATTCCATTACATCCTGATAAGGAGTAAAATTATGCAGAGCAAGTCGAAGGAAAAGATGTACATCACTCCTGGTCACGAGAAGAAGATCAAGCGCAAGGAAGAGATCGGGGAGTTGCTTGAGTTCTACTCGGGACTTCTCACCAGGAAAGAGCTCGGAGTTCTGGAGCTATACATTCAGCCGAGCTGTTCCGGCGCCGAGGTTGCTCGCAAACTGCGGATTTCCCGGCAGGCCGTCCATGATCATATTCGTCGCTCACTGGGACGCATGAGACGGTGCGAGAGCAAATTGCAGCTCATCGCCAACTACAAGAAAAACGTGGTCATGTTCCGGAAGATCATGACCAAACTCGACCAGTGCTGCGAGCAGTCCCACAGCGCCGAAGGTCAACAGACGCTCGGCGAGTTGAAGGTCCTGTTCGAGAAACTGATCAATCGCAACAGCCACGAGCTGTAGGCGTACTGAGTGTTCGAATCAGTAAAGAAAGCGTTCGGCGGGGTCTTCGACGGGCTGCGCCGAACGGGTTTCCTGTCACAGGGAGACATAGCTGCGGCGCTTGCAGAGGTCAAGCTGGGTCTGCTGGGAGCCGACGTCGACTATCGGGTTGTCAAATCGTTTATCGCCCAGACGCGTGAAGCCTGCCTCGACGAGAAGGTCCTGAAGAGCATTACGCCCGGCGACCAGGTAGTCAAGGTTCTCTACGAACAACTGACGCAGGCGCTCGGAGGGCAAGGCGGCAAAGGCATCGCCATCACACATATCCCATATCGGGTCATGCTTGTGGGCCTTCAGGGGTCCGGCAAGACGACGACGCTGGGAAAGTTGGCGCTTCTCCTCAAGAAGGAAGGTCACTACCCTCTTCTCATTCCTGGAGACTACGGCCGGCCGGCAGCTTATCAGCAACTGCAGAAACTGGCAGGTGACGCAGGGGTCGAATTCTACGGCGGTCATGCCGAGAGCCTGGCGGACCTGGTCCGAGGTGCCGATCGCTTTGCCCGTGAGAAATCTCTGGACGTTCAGCTTC
>JBAQYC010000208.1:0-2537 GCA_049299835.1 Candidatus Cryosericum sp.
ACAAATACATCCTGCCCGGCAACTTCACGGGACTTGCCGGCGCTCTCGTCGTCCTGGCCGTCATCTACCTGGTCGGCGTCGTGGCCTCCTACATGCAGGGCCGTGTCATGGTGTCCATCGGGCAGAAGGCCGCCAATGTCATGCGCAGGGACCTGTTCGACAAGCTGCAGGACCTGCCGCTCAAGGTCTTCGACACCCATACTCACGGCGAGCTCATGAGCCGTTTCACCAACGACATCGACAACGTTGAGATGGCTATCGAACAAAGCGTCGTGCAGTTGATCTCGGGTGTCCTGACCTTCATCGGGACCCTGGTCATGATGCTGGTGTTGAGCCCGCTCCTGTTTGCCGTCGCCGCGGTCGTCCTGGCGTTCATGATCTTCCTGAGCACCACGCTCAGCAAGAAGAGCACAGGCTTCTTCCGTACTCAGCAGAAGTCGCTCGGCACCCTCAACGGCTACATCGAGGAGATGGTCGACGGTCTGAAAGTCGTCAAGGTGTTTGGATACGAAGGCGTGGCCAGCGACAAGTTCTCGGGCCTCAATGAACAGTACCGCTCTTCGGCGACCACCGCGACCTTCCTGTCCGGCGTCGTCATGCCCCTGATGGGCAACCTCAGCCGTATCTGCTACGCCACCGTTGCCATCGTCGGTGGTCTCATGGCTGTTGGCGGTCGCCTCGACACTGGTTCGCTGGTCGCCTTCCTTCAACTGTCGTACCAGGTCGGCCAGCCAATCAACCAGATCACGAACCAGCTTAGCGTCGTTCTTGCCGCTCTCGCGGGCGCCGAACGCATCTTCGATATCATGGACCAGCAGCCCGAGGTCAACGATGGAACGGTCACCCTGGTCAATGTCACCTACGCCGAAGACGGAACAGAAGACGGAACGATCGTCGAGGCGCCGACAGGCACGAAGACCAACGAATGGGCATGGAGCGTCCCAACCGATCATGGTCACCGGCTGGTGCCCCTCAAGGGGGATGTGCGGTTCGATGACGTCACATTCTCGTATGACGGGGTGACCCCTGTCCTCAAGGACATCTCGCTGTATGCCAAGCCCGGGCAGACGATCGCCTTCGTCGGTTCGACCGGTGCCGGCAAGACCACGATCACGAACCTGATCAACCGTTTCTACGACATCCAGCACGGGACCATCACGTACGACGGCATCGACGTCAAGACGATCCGCAAGGACGACCTGCGCCGCTCCCTGGGCATGGTGCTGCAGGATACGCACCTGTTCACGGGAACGGTCATGGACAACATCCGGTACGGCCGGCTCGACGCCACGGACGACGAGTGCCTGCTGGCTGCGAAACGTGCCAGCGCCGACTCGTTCATCCGCCGTCTGCCTCAGGGATATGATACCGTCATCACCGGTGATGGAGGAAACCTTTCTCAGGGTCAGCGCCAGCTGCTCGCGATCGCGCGCGCCTACGTCGCCGATCCGCCCGTCATGATCCTCGACGAGGCCACAAGTTCCATCGACACACGTACCGAGCGGCTGATTGAACACGGCATGGACGCGCTCATGGAGAACAGAACGATATTCGTTATCGCCCACCGCCTTTCGACAGTACGCTATGCCAAAGCAATCATTGTCCTCGAGCACGGTGAGATCATCGAACGCGGCAACCACGAGAGTCTGCTGGCGGAAAAGGGCCGGTACTACCAGTTGTACACGGGTCAATCTGCGCTGGAGTAGCAACTGTCACTGAACGGTAGAACCCTGTGGCTCAATTGAGCTACAGGGGTTCGCTATTCTATGGCTGCGCGAGGATGCGCACGATCGCCGCGACCCCCATCACGGGATAACTCATGGTTACAGGGCCGGCAAATGTGACCTCGACCGTGTCTCCTTCCTTGATCTCCGAGAAGCCGAACGACCCCTCGATCAATGTCTGTCCTCGATACACGCGGGACTGCATCGTGACCGTGACGTTTGCGGCGTCGAGGGTGGTGTCCGGGCCCCGCTTCCCCTCGACCAGCATCGTGATGCTGTCCTTGCCATGCACGATGTTCTTGATGGCTCCTCTGATGCCAATCATAGAGAGGTCGATAGCTTCAAGGCCCCGCACCAGCTCGACCCCATCTTTCGGACAGATGTCCTCTGGATTGCCGAATGAGAGATACAGGCTCTTCGCGTCGTCGACGATGTAGTGTGCAACGTGCAGGCCGCTGCCGATGTCGCGGGTCGGACCGAGCCACGTGATGATATCTGCGTAGGTCATGCCCTTCGTGATCCGCCTGACGTCATTGGTGGTGACATACCCCACCGGGTTGTCCCACCGCAGCGCCTCTTCCATATTCGCCTTTCTGGTCGCGTTGCACCCAGCCAGCATGATCACAACGCCTGCCAATGCCATCACAACAAGCACAATCCGCCTCATGGTCCACCCCCACTCGTCATAGCGTCTCAGTACTCTTCCCTGCTACAAGTATGACACAGAAACCTGGACGGAGTTCCCAGGGTGGTGGTATCACGGCCAGCCATAGTAGTCTGTCGTTGCTACCCGGTTTGTCCGTTCTGAGATAT
>JBAQYC010000209.1:0-12905 GCA_049299835.1 Candidatus Cryosericum sp.
GACAATGGCAGCTTGTCTCTGTTTGTTGGATGATCATCTGTCAATGTTCCGGGCCAACATCTTCGCAGACGGCAGCTCTCCCGTTCTCGGACCGCAGAGAACGGCCCCTTGACTTGCCCGGACAAGGGTCTGATACTACATTGAGCGTAGTTGTGGGCAATCGCTCGACGAGGTGTGATCATCAAGCGCATAGCAGTGCTCGAGGATGACGATGATATCCGGGAGTTGATCAGTCTGTATCTTAAGAGGGACTCCATGGAGCCGGTCCCATTTGCATCTCCCGTCACATTCCTCGGCTGGCTTGATGCACAGCGACAGCCGCCGGACCTCCTGATCCTGGATCTCATGATGCCGGAACTCTCCGGCGCCGACGTCATCAAGGCGGTACGCAAGCGCCCGTCGTGCGACAGCATGCCTATCGTTGTCTGCAGTGCCAAGGCGGCCGAGAGCGATGTCATTCTCACCCTGGGGCTCGGCGCGGACACATACGTTCGCAAACCGTTCAACCCGCATGAGCTCGTCGCCCAGGTAGGAGCAATGCTTCGCCGCACACAGCCGGGTAGCGCTGCTCCCCAGCAGAGAGTAATGACCGCCGGACCGATTTCCGTCGATGTTGGGCGTAAGACCGCCAGCATCGGTGGAAAACCGATCGACCTCACACCGGCGGAATATCATATCCTGGCGACCCTGGTCGAGCACAAGGGGTCGGTCGTCTCACGCGAAGACCTCTTGCGGGCAACCGGCGAGACTGATGCCATGGAACGGGTCGTCGACGTGCACATCACCAGCATTCGGCACAAACTCAGCTACGCAGCACACCTCCTGCGCACTTCGCGCAGTTTTGGGTACTACATCGAGGATGAGACATGATTCGAAGCCGGCCGTACGGGCTCCGCGTGTTGAGCGTGATCCTTGTCGTCGCCGGCCTGGTTCTCGCGATCGCACTGGTCTCCCTTGTCACGTCTGTCTATCGGCAGGCGGAACTGGATGAGACCAACCGTCTCCAGTCCACCGCGCTGGTGCTTGCCAAATCATACATCATGGCTGTCCATACCAGTAGCCCGGTTTCTCCCCTGGTCAGCGGAGATCTTTCTGATGGACTTCGCCTGACTATCCTGGATACCATGGGCTCGGCCGTCGCCGATTCGAAGTATGCTCCCGGTTCCGTCACGAACCGCATCACTGACCCTGAAGTGAAACAGGCCGCTGCAACCGGTATGGGGATCATGGTGTCCTATCGCATCGAATCGGGCCAGCGCGAACGGACCGTCTGTGTCGCGATCAGGGATGCGGGCTCCCTTGTCGGCTTTGCAGCTGCAAGTTCACTGGTCGGCCTGATTTGGCAATCTGCTTTCAGGACGCTCTCCTGGGCCTTTCCCCTGCTCCTTGTCGCCGGAACACTATGCCTCCTGCTGGCCGTCGTGCTCGCACGTACGGCGGCGAGACCCTTGTCCAACCTGGCTGACGCCCTGGAACATCGGTCGGTACAGGGCCTGGCAGGTCTTTCGATGCGCGCTGACGTCACTGAACTGGGGCGCGTGCAGAGAGCAAGCTATGCGCTGCTGCAGGAAAACGAGCTGCTCCTCGAGAGTGAACAGTCGCAGTCCTCTGTTCTCTCTGCGGTGCTGGCCGCCGTCCCACAAGCGATTGTTATTCTCGATAGTACTGATGCCATTCTTTCTGTCAACGCACAGTTCGATAGGCTGTTCGTCAGCGACGACTTGCCAGTGGAGGGGCGTCACATTGCAGAACTCGTGACTATTCCTGACTGTCTCGAAGCTATTGAACGCTGTATCGGCGAGCACCAGCCGCAGGCAGTCATCGCCGAGGACCGAGGCAGGTACTACTCCTGCAATGTTCGCGAACTGGATGACCAGACGTCTCGTGAACGGCGCGTGCTCGTCATCCTTGAAGACATCACCGACGCCATGGCGCTGCCCCGCATCAAGGCCGATTTCGTCGCCAACGCATCGCACGAGCTCAAGACTCCCCTGACCGCCATCCGCGGTTACCTGGAACTGCTGCGGGACGAGCCTGCCAATGCTCACTATCTCGATATCATCGAGCGAAACGTCGACCGTCTCATTGCACTTTCCTCCGACATCTCACTTCTGTCACGCCTCGAAAACCGGTCACCGGAGATCGAGCTTGTGGACGTCAGTGAGCTGGAACGTGACCTGGCAGAGCTGTTCGACAGACAAGGGCATGAGACCGGTGTCGCTTTGCAGTTTTCAGTCGACAACGAAGGACGGCTCCTGTACGCGGACCGTCTGATGCTTCTGCAGATGTTCATCAACCTCATCGAGAACGCCTATCGCTTCACCACGTCCGGCTCGATTACCGTCTCCGTTTCTGCAGACGCAACCTATGTCACGCTCCGCGTTGCCGATACCGGCCAGGGGATACCCGCACGGGAACTTCCGCGCATCTTTGAACGATTTTACTCCCGCGCCGATGACCACGGCCGCATCGGCACAGGCCTTGGCCTCGCTATCGTCAAACGTATCGTCCTTGCCCACAACGGAACAATTGATGCCGAGAGTGTTGTCGGCAAGGGAACGGTTTTCACTGTCCACATCCCCAGAAATCTGGGGCCTCGCATATCTGCTGAGACCACCGGGAAACCATCTGACACAAAGACGGAGGATCCATGACACACATGAAGCATATCGCCATTTCCATAATGATCTGCGGTCTGCTGATCGGGACCGCTGGTTGCAGGACCGCTCCAGGGGATCCGGTCAAGGACCTCGCCGTTGCCGGATCCACGTTTGCCGAGCCCTTGTATGTCAAGCAGCTCGACGCCTGGTATCAGAAAACACAGGTTAAGGCTGTCTATGGAGCTCTCAGCTCGTCCGCTGCCCTGCGCGCGTTGCAGGACCGGACAATCGACATCGGTGCGACCGATGTCCTCCTGACCCCTGAAGAGCAGGCGCGCCTTCCCGCGTCAGTCCTCAAGATTCCCACGTGTCTCGGCGCTGTCGCCGTCTGTGTCAATCTCCCGGGCAGCCCTGCATTGCGCATGGACGCGCCTCTCGTTTCCGCTATCTTCCGTGGTGACGTGAAGACATGGAACGATCCACGCATCATCGCACTGAATCCAATGCTGAAGCTGCCCGACACGCCTGTCGTCGTTATCCATCGTGCAGACGGCTCGGGTACGTCTGGCATCTTCACAACGTACCTGGCGGCTGCCGACCAGACATGGAGAGAGAAGGTCGGGGCTGGCCAGCTGGTGGCGTGGCCTGCGGGCGTTGGCGTCAAGGGTAACGCTGCCATGGCAGCCATGATCCGCCAGACATCAGGGTCGATCGGGTACCTGGAGTATACCTTTGCAGTCCAGTCCAGTCTGATGTGTGTGGCGCTGAGAAACCGATCGGGAGCGTTCGTCGCGCCGAGCATCGATTCCATGAAAGCAGCTGTTCCGGCAGATCTGACCGCTGACCTCCAGGGAACATTGCTGAACCGCCCCGGGGAGACCTCATACCCCATCGTCAGTCTGACATGGCTTGTGTGTTACCACGATCAGGCGTACGACGGCCGCTCGCGGGAGCGCGCTGTAGCGGTGTATGACGTCATCTCCTGGCTGCTTGGCGATGGGCAGGCACTTGCCGAGCCATTGCAGTACGGCAGTCTGCCCGACGACGTCAGCAAGGCCGCCAGAGCCATCCTTGCCCAGCTTACGTGGCAGGGAAAGCCGGTCAAATAGCAGAAAAAGAGTCTCTATCGGCTTTCTGCACACTTAACAGAATCTGAACAGGACCCAAACGTACGGCAAACATGCCCCTCTAAACTGTTGCCTGGAAACCCCAAGGGGTTTATCGAGCACACGGAGGTATATATGTCAGCAACTGGAAGAAGGATCCTTTCGATAGCACTTGTTGCACTGATCGCCATCGGGCTTGTGGTCCCTGGTACCCTTTCGGCGTCAGCGGCTTCGACCAAGACCATCGTCCTCACCATCAACTCCGGGACCGCAACGGTCGCGGGCTCGGCCGTCACGCTGGACGCCGCTCCTTTCATTGCCTCCGGGCGTACGATGATCCCGGTGAGATTCGTCGCTGAAGCAATGGGCGCAGGTGTCTCGTTCACAACGAAGAGTGACGGAAGCGTCGCCCGGGTGAGTCTTGGCATCCCGGACAGTTCGACAACGCTCAAGTCCATCGTTCTTTCGCTCGACTCGACCACTGCAGTCGTGGGCGGTCAGAATGTCGCACTGGACGTTGCGCCTGTCATCCGTTCGGGTCGCACCTTCCTCCCCATCCGGTTCATCGCGGAGCAACTCGGTTCCAAAGTCTCGTTCACGACAGATACCGCCACCGGCCGCACAAAGACGGTGACGATCGTCCTTCCGCTTGTCGAAATTGCAACTCCCAACCAGATGGCTGGTGCAGGTGCCACATTCCCTCTTCCGCTTTACACCCAGATGTTTGATGTCTACAACAAGACAAAGAACATCCGCGTGAACTACCAGGGTATCGGCTCGGGCGGCGGCATCAAGGCGCTCACGGACAAGACCGTGGACTTCGGAGCTTCGGATGCATTCCTCACGGCGGACGAGACCACAGCCATGGGGACTCCTGTCCTGCACATCCCGACCTGCGTCGGCGCAGTAGTATTGACCTATAACCTCGACGGCAACCCGACCCTGAAGATGGACGCCAAGACGGTCTCCGACATCTATCTGGGCACAATCACCAGGTGGAACGACAGCCGTATTGCCGCCTTGAACCCCGGCGTCAGTCTTCCGGATCTGCCGATTACAACCGTTCACCGTTCAGATGCATCAGGCACGACCTCCATTTTCACCAGCTACCTGGCTGATGCCGTTCCTGAGTGGAAAGAGAAGATTGGCGCCGGCAAGTCAGTCGCCTGGCCGGTCGGTCTGGGCGGCAAGGGCAACGACGGCGTCGCAGGGCTCGTGTCACAGAGCAAGGGCACCATCGGATACGTTGAGCTTGTGTACGCCATCGGTGCCAAGCTGCCATACGCGACCATTCGCAATTCCTCCGGAAACTTCATCGTCCCATCGCTCGCTTCATCCGGGCGCGCCGCGCTCATACAGCTTCCGGACGACCTCAAAGTCCTGCTCATGAACAGCAGCGACCCACAGTCCTATTCCATCAGCGCATTCACATGGATCCTGGCCTACCGCGAGCAGAAATACGCGGGCCGGAGCCTTGGGCAGGCGATCGCTCTCAAGAGACTGCTGACGTGGATGCTGACCGACGGACAATCTGTCAACGAAGGGCTCGGCTATGGCAAGCTTCCCGGGTCCGCCGTGACCAAAGCTCAGGCGCTCGTGAACTCCATGACCTACGACGGAGCTCCCATCCCCGACTAAGCTTCTTCAACTCATCTCCTTCCCTGCCCCCGCACGGGCGACATGCGGGGGCCTTTTGCTGTCCACCAGCAGACAGATTACGTTAATCAAATCTTAACAATAATCATTCGCTTACTGAACCAAGGGATGTATGCTGTCTGTGTACAGGTGACACTGGCGCCTTCATCCCATAGTGCAGGGAGGTATAGAACATGAACAAACAGCGCTTCTCAGTGCTTTTTGCAACGCTCATTATTGTTACCATCGTCGTTTCCGGCTGTGGATCACCGGGAGGCACTGCTACCGTCAAGGAACTCTCAGGGGCGGGCGCTACCTTCCCTTATCCTCTTTACTCCAAGATGTTCGACTCCTATAACGCAGCAACCGGCGTCCGTGTCAACTACAACAGTATCGGATCGGGCGGCGGCATCAAGGCCCTGACAGACAAGACCGTGGATTTCGGTGCTTCAGACGCTTTCCTGAACGAACAGGAGCTTGCGGCGATGGGAGCACCCGTCCTCCACATCCCGACATGCGTCGGTGCAGTCGTCCTGTCCTACAACCTGGATGGCAACCCCGCCTTGAAGCTCGATGATACCGTCACCGCGAACATCTTCCTCGGTAAGGTCACCAAGTGGAACGACCCGTCGATCACTGCACTCAATCCGGGCCTCTCGCTCCCCGACCTCACTATCACGGTCGTCCACCGGTCAGACGGCTCCGGCACCACGTCCATCTTCACCAGCTACCTCGCGGCCGTCAGCCCGTCGTGGAAGTCGGCGGTCGGCGCCGGCAAGTCCGTGAGCTGGCCGACCGGTGTCGGGGGCAAGGGCAACGACGGCGTTGCAGGCATGATCTCACAGACGAAGGGTGGTATCGGCTACGTCGAACTCGTCTACGCAGAGCAGTCCAGAATGCCATTCGCTTCGTTGAAGAACGCATCCGGCACGTTTGTCACGCCGAGTCTCGCGTCCTCTGCGGCAGCTGCCGCAGTCAGCCTTCCCGACGATCTTCGCGTTGTGATCGTGAACAGTCCCGGGGCGGATGCGTACCCTATCAGTGCCTTCACGTGGATCCTCGTCTATAAGGAACAGAACTATACCGGCCGCACACTGGAGCAGGCACAGGCGCTTAAGAAGCTGGTGACATGGATGCTGACCGACGGACAGGCCATCAACGAGGGACTGTCCTATGCCAAGCTGCCTGCGGCAGCCGTGACGAAGGCAATGGCTCTTTTGGATTCGATGACGTATGACGGCGCAGTCATCCCGTAGCGACCGAAAGGAACGAGCGGGCGAGCGGGCATTCACCGCCGCAGGGCTTGTCGCGGCCATCACCCTGGTCACAACCATCGTCCTGTTTCTCGTCCAACTGGTTATCACATCCCGCACGTCTCAAAAAGCGTTTGGTCTGTCGTTCCTCTGGAGCAGCGAATGGAACCCTGTGACTGAAAAGTTCGGAGCTCTGCCCATGATCGTTGGTACACTTGTTACCGGCTTCGGCTCACTGCTCATCGCAACTCCTTTCGCGCTTGGCATCGCCATCTTCCTGGCCGACTACGCCGGCAAGAAGATCGTCGAGCCCGTCAAGTACCTCATCGGGCTCCTGGGGGGACTGCCGTCCGTCATCTTCGGCCTGTGGGGACTGTTCGTCCTGGTCCCGCTCGTCAGCCGGTTCGAGGTATGGTTCGGGAAACTGGTGGGCAGCGAAGCACTTGTCACCAGCGGCACGACCGGCGTCGGACTGCTGGCAGCCATTATCCTCCTGGCGCTCATGATCCTGCCCTACAGCGCTTCCCTTATTCTCGACTCGCTGCTGGTCGTTCCTGCCGAACTCAAGGAAGGATCGCTCGCCTTGGGCGCAACGAAATGGGATACCATCCAGAACATCGAGTTGCCATATATCCGCAGGAGCACGGTCGGCGCCATCGTCCTTTCCCTCGGACGCGCGCTTGGCGAGACGATGGCCGTCACCATGGTCGTCGGAAACGGGATGAAAATGCCAAAGACCCTCTTTGACCCCGGCAACACGCTCGCATCTGCTATCGCCAACCAGTTTCTCGAGGCCACTTCCCCCATCTACGTCTCATCACTCATCGAGCTCGCACTCATCCTGTTCGTCATCTCGATCATTATCAACATCGTTGCGCGTACCATTCTGAGACGGGGGCCGCAATGACGCCCCGCAAGCTCAAAAACAGCGTCATGGGGTTTCTCGTGGCCGGCTCGGCCCTCCTCCTTATCACTGTGCTTTTTATTATCCTATGGCATATCTTCACCTCAGGGGTCAAGTACCTCAATCTGGATTTCTTCACCAGGGCACCTGCACCCTTCGGCGAGAGTGGTGGGGGCGTCGTAAACTCAATCATCGGCACATTCCTGATCACCGTCGTCGCAGCCACCATCGGCACGCCCTTTGGCATATTCGCCGGCATCTACGTCTCAGAACACCGCGGCCAACGTTTCGCCGATATCGTGCGTCTGTGCGCCGACGCACTGCAGGGGATCCCCTCCATCGTCATTGGCATCTTCGGGTACACCTTCCTGGTCGCCAGGTTCCGCAGCTACTCCGCTATCTCGGCAAGTATCTCCCTGGCTTTCATGTTCATACCGACCACCGCCCGCGTCACCGAGGAAGTTCTGAACCTGGTTCCTTCCGGCCTCAAGGAAGCGGCCTACGCGCTCGGCGCCCGACAGTCCAGCGTCATCTGGAGCGTCAGCATCAAGACGGCGGCATCTGGCATCACCTCCGGTCTTCTCACATCCATGTCGCGCATTGCGGGCGAGACCGCCCCGCTGCTGTTCACCGCATTCGGCAGCCGGTACATCGAATGGAACATGGCGCGTCCGATGTCGGCATTGCCTCTCCAGATCTTCATCTATGCCAGCAGCCCCTATCCATCCCTCCAGCAGCAGGCCTGGAGCGCCGCATTCGTCCTTGTCCTGCTCATCCTGCTTTTGCAGTACGTCTCCAAACATCTCATCGCCCGCGTGCTGCGGTGAACTCATAAGAAAGGAACCCATGGAAGAAACCCCGACCGTTCTCGAAACACAAAAAATCAACGCCTGGTTTGGCAAGGACCAGGTCTTGTTCGACGTTTCAGCACGTTTCCCGAAGCACCAGGTCACAGCCATCATGGGACCGTCCGGCTGTGGCAAGACGACCTATGTACGGACACTGAACCGCCTGCACGAGCTGACGCCGGGAGCACGCTCCACCGGCACCATCCTGCTCGAGGGAACAGACACAAGCTCCATGGATGTCGTCGACGTCCGCAAGCACATCGGCATGGTGTTCCAGAGGCCCAATCCCTTCCCTACCATGACCGTGTATGAGAACGTGCTCGCCGGCTACCGCTTGACGGGGCAGCGTCTATCCCGCGAGAAAGCGGACCAGATTGTGGAGACGACCCTGAACAAAGTCGGCCTCTGGGCAGAAGTTCAAGGCAAGCTGTTTGGGGCTGGAACCTCTTTGTCGGGAGGGCAGCAGCAGCGCCTGTGCATCGCCCGCACCATCGCTATGCAGCCCAAGGTTGTGCTGTTCGACGAGCCGACCAGTGCCCTCGACCCGAAGTCGGCCGCGATCATCGAGGAACTGCTATCCGACCTCAAGGCTGACTACAGCATCCTGTTCGTGACCCACGGCCTCCAGCAGGCAGCGCGCATCTCGGATTACGTCGCCTTCTTCATGATGGGCGAACTGGTGGAGTTCGGCGAGACCAAGCGTGTTTTCGTCGGCCCACAGGACAAACGAACCGAAGACTACCTGTCCGGCAAGTATGGATGACAGGGAAGGAGCAGGCCATGCATGAAGAGAAGCTGCAGGAGATCAAAGACAAGTTGTTTGCGTTCAGCGCCCTGGCGAGTTCCATGATCGACAAGAGCATCAGGGCTATTGTGACCAAGGACGAAGCTCTTGCCAGAGAAGTTGTCGATGTCGACGAGCCTATGGCAAATGACTTCGACCACTCCATCGAACGCGAGACCATCAACTTCATTGCGCTGTATCAGCCCGAGGCACGCACCTTACGCAGCGTGTACATGTACGCCAAGATCGGCACAGACCTTGAGCGCCTGGCGGACCATGGCGTCAACATCGCCGAGAGCGCCCAGTACCTGATCACGCGGCCCGACATCAAACCCTACATCGACATCCCCCGCATGAGCGATGAAGCTCAGAAGATGCTGGCCGACGCAATGACGGCGTTTTCTACACAAGACACCCGTCTTGCCATCGATGTCGTGGAACGCGACGACATCGTCGACCAGTTGGGCAACCAGATCCTCAGGGAGCTCCTTACCTACATGATGGCCGATCCCACCACGATCGACCGGTCACTCCAGATCCTGTTTGTCAGCGGCAACCTCGAGCGCGTCGCCGACCTGGCGACCAATATCGCCGAGGACGTCGTCTTTGCCAACACCGGACGGCTCATCCGACACCACCGCCTGAGCAAAGAGGAACTCGACAAGTTGCGCTGAGGGTCCTGCTGTCGTTCCCGCCTTCCCGTATGTTAGATTTCCATAAAACCCGTAAGACTGTTTTAGGAGCCACCCAAAAGTGATATAATGCAGTGTTACCAAAAGAACCACTCAAGAAACTTGGGGATGAATGAAGAAGGAGCGGCGCGTTATTGCAGATACATCTGTGACCGGCCGAGGGTGACTTGGGCTTGAAGCTCAACACGCTCGGTGGGGAGAACCGAAGACGTTACTTATAAGGAAGGGAGTGCAAATGACACCTGCACCAGCAATCGTTACGACAGGAATAACCCTGGGAACCTTGGCCGTACTTCTCTTTCTCGTTGCGGATCTGTATGTGATTCTTCACATGGTTCATACGATCTTTGCCCCCAAGAGCAATTGGAAGTGGCTTCAAACCATGGGAAAACGATGGCATCCGATTCATTACTATGGCAATATGGCACTTGTGGTTGTCATGGTCATTCACGCCACCATCCTGGCCCCTTACACGGGTTTCTGGAACTGGTTGTTCTTTGCACTCATCCTATGGATGGGGATAACGGGTCCTATACTCAAATTCTCCCACATCAGCCCAAAGGCAAAGGCAACCCTGTTCCGCTTTCATGCACGATGGTACATGATCCTCCTTGCCCTTATTCTGTTGATCGTGGCACATCTGGTTTCCCTCCAGTCTTTCCCATTCTCACTGGGATAGAAGCAAGAAATTTCAAGACAATGAGAGGTGAGTCATGAAGAAGTATCGGTGCACGGTTTGTGGACATATCTATGACCCGGCCGAGGGTGACCCGGCCTCAGGTATCAAGCCCGGCACTGCTTTTGAAGACCTGCCCGATGATTGGGTGTGCCCTGTCTGCCACTCCACAAAGGACAAATACGTCGTCATAGACTGAAGATGGCGCTGTAACACCCGGAACAGTCCCTGTTTGCAACAATGTTACAAACAGGGACTGTTCCACATTGTACCATACGACACCAGTTGTCACCGGAGCATTCTGCGGCATACTGAAACTGAGGCGTGCTCATGAAGAGACAACTGAAGTGTGTAGAATGCGAATCAACCTATCCTCTTGAGGAGAAACGTCTGCGCTGTGATTGTGGTGGACTGCTCGACGTCCAGCTGGATATGGACGGCGCCCCTTCGTCTGGTGCACTCGCCACCACCTTTGAAACACGCCTTTCGTCCCACCTGCCCCAGGACCTCTCCGGCGTCTGGCGTTACCGCGAACTCGTGCTGGACATACACCCCGATGATCTCGTCACCTTTCCAGAAGGACGTACCAATCTGTATGAACTCGATCCCGTCCCGCTGGGCCTGACGGCTCTCTGGGCCAAACACGAGGGCGAAAACCCAACAGGCTCCTTCAAGGACCGTGGCATGACAGCGGCAGTCAGCTGGGCCAGACATCAGGGGGCTCGTGCCCTGATCTGCGCCTCTACGGGCAACACCTCTGCTTCGCTGGCTGCGTACGGCGCTCGCGCCCACATCCCGGTCTTCGTCCTCATCCCTGAAGGGAAGATCGCACAAGGCAAGCTGGCACAGGCGCTTGCATATGGTGCTCACACCCTGCAGATCGACGGCAGCTTCGACGACGCCATGCACGCGGTGGAACAGATAGCAGTACAGCACAACCTGACCCTGGTCAACTCGCTGAACCCGTTTCGCCTGGAAGGGCAGAAGACCATTATCCTCGACAGCTACTTCCAGCTTGGACAGACCTTGCCGGACTGGATCATCGTCCCCGGCGGCAACCTGGGCAACACCAGCGCGTTCGGCAAAGCGCTTATCGAGATGAAGGCGCTGGGCCTCATCAACCACGTGCCACGACTCGCGGTCATCCAGGCCCAAGGAGCCTCCCCGTTCGCGCGCGCTGCACAGACCGACTTCCAACACTTTGAACCCATGCAGCCCGAGACTGTCGCGACCGCCATTCGTATCGGCAACCCGGTCAACTACGACAAGGCCGTGCGCGCCATCCGTTTCACAAACGGTGTCGTTACGACTGTTACCGACGCAGAGATCCTGCAGGCAAAGCACGACCTCGACCGGCAGGCGATCGGGTGTGAACCAGCATCGGCTGCCACACTGGCCGGTCTGCGCAGACTGATCCGCGAGCAGGTTGTGCGCCCCGGCGAAAGCGCTCTGCTGATCATCACCGGCCATCTGCTCAAGGACCCGGACACCACGATCGCACTCGCGACAGGGCAGACTGCAACACTCGGTGTCGCGGGAGCCGCATCGCTGAACGCCTGCGCCAACGTGCCGCACCACGTATCCTCGGATCCTGAGACGATTGCCCGCATTATCGAGGAAATACTCCAGTGAAGACAGCACTGACGACACACGTCATCCAGCTGGGATATGGCAAGGTGGGTGCGCCGCTGGTCCATCTGGCCATTGAGAACCGTGCGCACATTGAGCTCGAGACCGACGTCCATCTGGAGTATGCCGCTATGGTGCGCAGCAGCAGCGCCGCGCTGGGGGATGACCGGGCCCAGCGGGCAGCTGACAGGGGATCTGCCTTCGACGAATGGACGCCCCGCGCTCCCGGCATGGCCCTCGACATCCTGGACCCCGTGTTCGACCGCTTCGGACTTCCGGACACCACACGGTATGTGCTGGTCGACGTTACAGCCACCGCCGAGACAGGGGCACTCCTGCTGGAAGCTCTGGCGATGGGCATACCGGTCGTCACTGCAAACAAGATCCCACTTGCGGAGACACCCGGCTGGTTCGAGCGAGCACGGGCCGCAAGCCGGCAGGCTCGCACGCCGTTCCGCTATGAGTGCACGGTGGGTGGCTCCCTCCCCGTCATCAGCACGCTGACTGACCTGATGACGACCGGCGATACAGTCCAGCGAATCGTCGCCCTGGCCAGCAGCTCGCTGTCATGTATCATAGGAGACTTCAACCATGGGCTGTCACTGGATGCAGCTATCGCAGACGCGATGCAGAGAGGGTTTGCGGAACCCAACCCACTGACGGACATCGCCGGCCGCGACGCCTTGCGCAAGATCGTCATCCTGGCAAAGACAATGGGGCTCTCCGCCAGCATCGGCGACGTCGACCAGGACCCCCTGCTCGATCGGAGTTACCCGGA
>JBAQYC010000210.1:0-4563 GCA_049299835.1 Candidatus Cryosericum sp.
TTGCCCTCCTGCACCGACTTCAGTGACAGGTAATAGGGTTCAAACTGCACGACAGCTGCCATGCCTGAGATACTCGTTGTGGTGTCGGCAGTAATGCTGACGGTTATATCGCCACCCTCGCGCGCACTCCCTCCCACGATATTCAGACTCAGCGCCGGGACACCCGCCATGCCCGTGACACGAATGGGCACCGACTGATGCGCCGCCTCGGAGATCTGCAGATCGGTCGGGTCATTGTTGCTCTCGAGGACCGATGTCCTCAGGAGATAGTCTCCATCGGTCAGGAAGAGGTTGCTGTGAACGTCTCGCCCGTTCCATGAGAATCCGTGGTCACCCACGAGCAACAGCGACCTTCGATACACCGTCCCCAGGCTCGTTGTGCCATCATTCCCCGTGACCGCCGCCACGACCTGTGAGGCAAAGCTGGAACCCTGTGGTTCTTCTCCATCATCGACGGCCGGCCGCACGCCACCGTAGCCGATGTTGAAACGGACATCCATCGTGCCACTGGGCGTCAGGGTTGTCGTACTCGTATGCAGCCCGCTCAGCTGCTGTGGAACCTCGACGCCCGCGCGCCAGTAAATGTAGGGCACATGCAAGATCCCACTGCTCGACTGCAGTGTGATCATCCCCTCATGCGACCCATCCGCCACGGTCGCCGGATCTACCGTCGTGGTCACCGCAATCTGTGCCGTTCCTCCGGGAGCAACGGTCACGGACGACGGGGTGAGGGTCACTTTGACACCCGTCCGCGCGTCCATGGTCCAATCGAACGAGGGCGAGAAGGTCACGCTGTGGTCTGAGAGACTGCGCAACTTGATGGTCGTGGCGATCGCGACGCTGTCGTCGTCGACAAGAACAGCACCAGTCTCGAACGTCGTTGTGCCGTCGGAGGTGGCTATCCCTGCCACGGCCGGGGCTTCGACAGCAGCTGGTACGTCGATCCGGCCGGCTCCCTGCAGCGTCCACGTGATGACCTCGTTGTTTTGCCAGTTCCGAAGAACGTCCGACGTGTTCATCAGCACCAGCTTGACCGTCTGCGGTGTCCAGTCCGGATGATCTGCTTTGATCAGCGCGACGGCTCCGGCCACCCCCGGCGAAGCCATCGACGTACCATCCAGCTTGGCATACTCACCACCTGGAAACGTCGAATTCACCGTCACACCAGGGGCGGACACCTCCGGCTTGAAGTGAAAGTCCTCTGTAGGGCCCATCGAACTGAAGTCTGCGAGAGTCCCCAGGTTACTCCGCGTTCGAAACCGGACGACAAGCCCCCTCGTTGTCAGCGCCTTCAGGTCCAGACCTGCGTCCTGTGTGATGCCAATACAGGGAACATAGTCCTTGGTCTCATCGCCGGCGGCCACCCTGAGCGTCATGCCGAGGACTCCGGGGCTGTGATTATAGATAATGACGCCAGCGGCTCCCGCTGCCTGCGCATTGAGGACCTTATCGCGAAAGTAGATGCCACCTGTCCCGATGGGACCCCGCTCGACAAGTGCAACCTTGCCCGTGACGCTTGCCGCGGCGAAATCTGCCTTCGAGCCATAACCGGCATCCACGATGTTGTATGTGGAGCCTTCCTTGAACTCCGGTGCGATGTCTGCATAACTGCCCATGATGTTCTCCAGCCCCGTTCCAGCCGGTGTAACAATTTCCACCACTGGGTACGGGCCATCGTTGGAAGCGGCTACCGCGATGGCATTGAGCGCTGTCGCCGGCGAACCCAGGGGCCAATTGGTCTCAGGATTGCGCGGGCCGGAGTTACCTGTCGCTGCGACGACCACGACACCAGCCTTGACCGCGTTATTGATGGCCTCGTTCTCGGGCGTGTCCACAGTCCCTCCGGACATGCCCAGAGATATGTTGACTACGGTGCAGTGATCCTGCACCGAACGGTCAAGTGCGGCAATGATGTCTCCATCGGCAGCCCCTCCCCCCAGGTCGCTGAAGACCTTGTAGGCATAGAGCTTCGCCTTTGGCGCGACTCCCTGAACCTTGCCATCCGCAGCCGCGATACCAGCGACGTGAGTGCCATGGCCCTGACTGTCCTTGGGGTTGGCGTCGTCGTCAGCGAAGTCGTATCCCCCCACGACCTTTGCATTGGGGAACCTGGCTCCGCCCAGGTCCGGATGCATGTAGTCGATACCGGTGTCGATGATACCGATCGTTGTGCCGGTCCCGTCGAGTTTTCTCCCGCTGGCCGACGTACTGTTCCACAGCGCCTGATTGACTCCCATGGCGGCGTTTGTGTCATCATCCAGGACTTGCGCCTGCCGGGACTCATAGATGAATGATACATGGATCGTGCCTGCAACCGCGACGAGGTCGGATCCCGCAACGCTCAGTGCAAGACCGTTGAACGTCACGCTCAACCGTTGCTTGACGCTGTACTCGATGCCCCGTGCAGTCAGCGACGACAGAAACGCATCCTGCTCCTGCGAGATCGCCGCCTCAGCTGCTTTCGCGGCCGTACTGTTCAGCCATCCTTCCGCTCCGGCATCCTCGATTCTGCCAACCAGTGGAACACCCTGCATCCGGACGATGACGTCCTGCAACGATGGCGACGACCCGACGCGGGCCAGAAAGGATGCGTCGATCGTGGGCAGGTTCAGCGCACCGCGCACAGACTTCGCCGGCAACGCACACACCAGCACCAGAGCCACCGCTACCACGATCCTCAGACACCATTGCAGTCGCTTCGTCATCGTTTTCCTCCGGCGCCGCCGGCGGGCCGCATGCTCAACCCACACAGAAGCAGATGTGTTGGGTATACTGCCAAACCGCCCCAAGGTCAATGAAGACGACAACTCACCGGCCGGGACACTGCTGGATTCCCGCATGCACCGAGGAACACCACTCAGAAGCACCCCCCGCATTGAGAAGACATACTCGGGGGGAATGACACGTCAGGAGGCGCGGGCTCGTGTTGCGCGAGCGCCTCCGTCTATGTGTCTGCTACTGCAGCTCCACGACAAGCATGTTCCCGGATACATCCTTGTCCGGGATATCCCCAAACCCGGCGCGCTGATCCTTGTTGAGAACCAGACCAGTGCCGGGAGGAAAGACGCTGCCTATGACCCAGCCCGTATAGCAGATGGTCTTGTCCGCATACGAGTAGAAGTAGGCCTGCAGTATTGTCTGAGCTGCTGCATACGCAATTCCTTTTGCAGAAGCCGTTGCGGACTTGCATGCACCCGTAATGTCGTCTCCAGGAACTCTGAACCGGCAGATGAGTTTCTTGTGCACGCAGTCGTAGGTCCAGACGTCAGTAACGCCACTCCATGAGCCTGTTGTACTATCTGTTGTTTCTGTCGTTAGTTTTGTAAGACAGAGTGTCTCGCCCAGTCCTGACATGAGGCGCAGAGGAGACGAGAACAAAGGAGTGACGGTCCCGTCTGCCGTGCTGACGAACATGATCGTGTTCAGGTTACCGTTGCTCTCGGACGTTGAACTGGACAAGGGGTACTGATTCACAAAGACACCTCCATGAGCTGCAACTGGCATGTCCCACGGTATCCCCACCGGTGAGGATGCAAGGACCCTGTTTTTGTGACTGCCAAGGTCCAACAGAACAAGCCTTGAGAACAGCTTTCCTGAAGCGAGATCCTTGGACATCAGGAGAAGACCAAAGGTACTGTCACTGAGCACACACAGTTCTGGCAAAGCGTCTGTCACAGGTGTACCCCAGGCAGCATCGTTCATACCGAGCACTGTAAGTTGACGGCCGGCGACAAGGTCATACGCGACGACCTGCCATTTCCCAGATGAACTGCCCTCGGCGATCGCTGACGTCTGGTCATATGCCAGCCAGACGGCATAATGATCAGTAAGGGTGTAGGATGTGTTATAGGCGAATTTTGAGCTCGCCTGTGTCCCGTCCAGGGCAGTGACTTTGACCATGGCTTCGTCTTGTACGCGATAGAGATCAAGGTGAGAATGCCCTTGTTTCCATACGCGTCCTATATTGTCTGCCCAGTCGTTCTTGTCGTTTGCTACAACCCAGCCGGTCTGATTGGAATAGCCAGAATATCCGCCCCTTCCCGGATGGACGATCTCCTTCACGGTCCACGTTGCAGGATAGGTTGTCGGAAATATCTGATAGGGTTCTGACATCCTTCTGGTGGGACCCGCATCTGTCGGCTTGGTCCACTGCGTAGTGATGCCCTGTTTTGCCAATTCGTTCGCCATGGACATCACGTACGCTGGTGCTGAAGAGTCGACTCTTGTGCCGCGTGAAGTTGCCGCGCATCCCTCGCCCAGCAGTCCGGTAAACATGCCGGCAATCAGCAGTACTATTATCATCACGCTTGTGTGCTTTGTCACTATGACCTCCCACATATGCCCGGAGGAAGAAACCTCCTCTGGGATTGTCGTCTGTCCCCGGCGCTTTCGCCATGGGAATGAGCCAACCTTAGTGTACTAGATAGCCTCCGAGCAGCCCCATGAGGTGTGCCAAGTTAGCCGCATCAATCGTGTGTTTTCCCAGACTATTGGGAACGTCAGTCCCGTGCCACTCCGTTTCCCATGGGTCAACATACATGATGCGGTGACGATTGTCAGATC
>JBAQYC010000211.1:0-5107 GCA_049299835.1 Candidatus Cryosericum sp.
GGATGGTCTGGTGCGGATCTATGGACACCCTGCTGTCATCGCATACATGGACGGACTATTGAAGCTCATGGTCGCCGGACATGCACTGAAAATGAAGCTTCGCAGCATATCCGGCGTTGGTGCTCCACTCGAAAGGCTGTTGCCCTTCCTGAAACCCGAGATACGAACGGCGCTCGTATCAGTTGTCGAACGCATCCAGGACATACCGTGGGACATGCTCCAGCCTGTGGACCTCGTTCCAGAAGCTTCTGCATTTGTACTTGCCGTCGGGCGGCGATTCACTCCGGAAGAGCGGCTGCAGATGCTAGAGGATGCTCTCGAGTCCTGGCTTGTTGGGCGTCCTGAAGCGACTGGATTTGAACCGTACGGAGTTGCTGTCGTCTTTGCCTACTTGATGGACTTCCGACGGGAAGTATGGTCACTGCGGCGGCTTCTGAAAGCGGCTGCATCCATGAGGCTGCGCGTTGGCGGGTCCGGAGGGACATCGTGAGCAAGGCGGCGGTTGTGACCACGGGCGATTCCGTTGGAGCCTTCGAAGCGCTGGGTTTCGTCGGCACGGTAGTTGAGGACGGACTTCAGGCATCTCAGGCCATTCAGGCGATTGTCCGTTCCGGGGAATTCGGGCTGGTCCTGCTGACATCTGATGTGGCCGACGTGTGGTCTGGATCGGCGTCGGCGCACAGGCTGGTGGTGCCCGTCGTACTGGTGGTTCCAGTGACTTCATCAGATTCAGGTGTGGCGGCTGCTGCAGTGCGACGCCTCATAGAGAATGCGGTAGGCATAGACCTGGTTGGGAAAATGACAGAGGAGAAAAGCTATGACACACGGTGAGATCGTCAAGGTTGCCGGACCGCTCGTTGTTGCCAAAGGACTGACGAACCCGCAAATGTATGAACTGGTGCGCGTCGGCGAGGCCAAGCTCTTTGGTGAAATCATCGAGCTTCGGGGCGAGATGGCGAGCATTCAGGTTTATGAAGAGACAAGCGGCGTCGGGCCGGGTGAGCCCGTTGTTCAGACGGGGAGTCTCCTTACTGTCGAACTGGGACCAGGCCTTATCACTTCGATTTACGACGGAATCCAGCGGCCCCTCGACGCTATCCGTGCACAGTATGGCGACTTCATTCCCCGTGGTGTAGCCCTTCCTGCTCTTCCTCGAGATCGGAAGTGGCACTTCGTTCCGTCCGTGAAGGCGGGAGATGTCGTTGTTGAAGGAGACATTGTTGGGTCAGTCCAGGAGACGAGAGCTG
The DNA here is from genome assembly GCA_049299835.1 of Candidatus Cryosericum sp. GTDB lineage: Bacteria > Caldisericota > Caldisericia > Cryosericales > Cryosericaceae > Cryosericum. The sequence goes on from JBAQYC010000211.1 coordinate 1,248, forward strand.
TCTTGCACCAGATCATGGTCCCCAAGGACCTGACGGGCCGGATCGTTTCGATAGCGGAGAACGACTTCACTGTTGAGGAACCCGTTGCAATTCTGCGGACTGAGTCAGGAGAAGATCAACCCATGACCATGATCCAGCGGTGGCCGGTTCGCAATGGCAGGCCATATGCGAAGCGTATGGCCCCGGACGCCCCTTTGGTTACAGGACAGCGCAGCATCGATGCACTGTTTCCTGTTGCCAAGGGTGGGACGGCTTGTGTTCCTGGACCTTTCGGGAGTGGCAAAACCGTGATCCAGCATCAACTCGCGAAGTGGGCGAATGCCGACATCATTGTCTACGTCGGCTGCGGTGAGCGTGGGAACGAGATGACGGATGTCTTGCAGGAATTTCCACAGCTTAAGGATCCGAAGACCGGCGAAGTTCTGATGAATCGTACAGTCCTGATTGCCAATACATCAAACATGCCGGTAGCGGCTCGTGAGGCCTCGGTTTTCACTGGAATTACGATCGCCGAGTATTTCCGTGACATGGGTTACAGCGTTGCCCTGATGGCAGACTCTACATCTCGATGGGCGGAAGCCATGCGTGAGATTTCGGGGAGACTGGAAGAAATGCCTGGTGAAGAAGGCTATCCGGCATATCTTGCATCTAGGGTAGCGGCATTCTACGAACGCGCCGGGAGGTCTCTGAGTCTTGGCAGTCAACCGAGGGAAGGTAGCCTGAGTGTCATTGGGGCTGTTTCTCCTCCTGGCGGTGACTTGTCCGAACCCGTCGTTCAGGCTACTCTCCGTGCAGTCAAGGTATTCTGGGCGCTTGATTCCCGTCTCGCGTACGCGCGGCACTTTCCGGCGATCGACTGGCTTCAGTCCTATTCGCTGTACAGCAATCTCCTTGAGCAGTTCTATGACAAGGAACTGGGCGATCGCTGGAGTCAGGATATCCGCGAGGCTCGAGCCCTGCTTCAAAAAGAAGCGGAGTTGCAGGAACTTGTCCGTCTCGTTGGTGTTGATGCCTTGTCTGTAGGAGATCGACTGGTGCTGGAATCGGCGAAGTCCATACGTGAGGACTTCCTGCAGCAGGGGGCATTCACAGAGGGCGACAGCTACACTTCTCTCCAAAAACAGCTCAAAATGCTTGATGTCATCATGTTGTGGAGTCATCTGGCGGTCAAGGCCGCTTCAGGGGGAGTACCCCTGGGAGCTGTCCTTACGATGCCGGTGAGAGTCGAGATCGCGCGCTCAAAGAATATTCCCGAGGCGAACCTTGCCGTATTCGACTCGCTCGAGAAGTCGTTAGAGAAGGGTTTTGAGACTCTGTCGGAAATGGACACGACTGAACGGGAGGAGTACCATGAATAGGGATTACCGAACAGTCCGCGAAATCGTAGGGCCGCTTGTGCTTCTGGATGGAGCTCAGGGTGTCAAGTATGGTGAGCTTGTCGAGTTGCGCACAGTCTCGGGGCTGAGACACGGCCAGGTACTTGAGGTTTCTGGCGATACCGTCCTCGTCCAGGTCTTCGAGGGTTCGTCTGGCATGGACCGCGGGCAGACGGTGACTCGATTCCTTCGACACGGGTTGCAGTTCGGGGTCTCGCACGATATCGTGGGCCGGGTGTTCAACGGACTCGGAGCACCAATCGATGGCGTTGCTCCGATCCTCCCCGAGAAAGTGCTGGACATCAACGGCGATCCAATGAACCCATATGCGCGCGACTATCCCGATGAATTCATCCAGACTGGCATTTCTGCAATCGATGGGCTCAATACACTTGTCCGGGGTCAGAAACTTCCAATTTTCTCAGGCAGCGGCCTTCCGCACGCTGAGATCGCCGCGCAGATTGCCAGACAGGCTCGGGTGCTTTCCGGCACCGACGAGTTCGCCGTCGTTTTTGGCGCGATGGGCATCACATTCGAAGAAGCCGACTATTTCATATCGGACTTCAGGAAGAGCGGTGCGATAAATCAGTCCGTTCTGTTCATGAACCTGGCAAATGACCCGGTTATCGAGCGCATTGCGACTCCTCGTTTTGCACTGTCTGCCGCCGAGTACCTGGCATTCGAATTGGGAATGCACGTTCTGGTCATTCTTTCCGACATGACCAACTACTGTGAGGCCTTGCGCGAGATCTCTGCGGCACGCAAAGAGGTGCCGGGCAGGCGCGGCTATCCAGGTTATCTGTACACGGATCTGGCTACCATCTATGAGCGAGCCGGTCGCATCAAGGGCAAGAAGGGATCGATCACACAGCTGCCAATTTTGACAATGCCTGAAGATGACAAGACCCATCCAATTCCAGATCTTACGGGTTATATCACGGAGGGTCAGATCTTTCTGAGCAGGTCACTGCATCAGGCAGGTATCTATCCACCGATCGACGTACTTCCATCTCTTTCCCGGCTAAAGGACAAGGGTATTGGCAAGGGCAAGACGCGGGAGGATCACTCGGGTCTTCTTAACGAGCTGTTCGCTGCTTATGCTCGAGGACGCGATGCCAAGGAGCTCGCAGTTGTTCTTGGTGAGTCGGCGCTGACAGAGACAGACCGGACGTTTGTGAAATTCTCGGACGAGTTTGAACGCCGCTTTGTCCAGCAGGGGCGTGATGAAGATCGGCCGATCGAACAGACGCTGGCCATAGGCTGGGAGCTCCTTTCGATGCTGCCGCTGCAGGAACTGAAGCGCGTTTCACCGGCCATGATAGAGAAGTATATGCCAAAGCGAACGGCGTAGGCACTGCGATGATCCTCAAGGTCAACCCCACCAGGATGGAGCTTCTGCGGCTGCAGAAGCGTCTTGTTCTCGCCCGGCGTGGTCACAAGCTGCTTAAGGACAAGCTCGAGGGTCTTATGAAGATGTTTATCGGGCTAGCAGAGGAATATAGTGACTATCGGGCGCACGTTGATCACGAACTCCCGGGTGCACTCGCAGCCTTCAAGGGTCAGACCGCCACGTATCCAGCGGTGGTGGTGGAGCTGCTTTCCCGAACCGTCTCCACTCGTCTCGAGATCGAAGCAGGAACCAAAGCTGTCATGAACGTGGCCTTGCCTGTACTTTCATTCTTGATCTCAGATTTTGAGTCTCCGTCATTTGGTGGGCTGGAGGGGGCCGGCGTAGAAGCGTCTCTTCTGAGATTGTACGAGTTGATGCCGTCCATCGTGAAACTGGCGCAAATCGAGTCAAGCATACGCCTGATGGCGGAGGAAATCCAGCGAACACGGAGGCGGGTGAACGCACTCGAGTATGTCATGATCCCGAATCTTGAGGAGACGATCCGGTTCATTACGTCGAAACTCGACGAGAATGAGCGCGCAAACACGACGAGGCTCTTGAAGATCAAGGAGATGATCCGGTCTCATTGAGAGCGCATCGGCGGATGTTCGAGACGATCGTGTCCTGTCGACAGGCGTATCTCGGGAAGTCCATAGAAATTCTGGACAAGGTCGTCCGGTTGCCGGACGACCGCTTTGCGCATCGAGACGTGGTGGCGTATCCGGGTGGAGCCGTTTGTATTGTGGCAGTAACGGACGACAATCGCATTGTGCTTGTGCGCCAATACAGACCCGCCCCCGAGGTCGTTATGCTTGAGATTCCGGCTGGGCGTCGGAATGTTCGGGAACACTTTCTTACTGCTGCACGCCGGGAACTCCGTGAGGAGACGGGATATGCCGCGAGTTCCTGGACGAGGTGCGTCGAATTCTGGCCCAGTCCCGGCTTCGTCGACGAACGGCTGACGCTGTATCTTGCGAGGGGTATTCGTTCTGGCCCTACAGAGATGGATTCAGATGAGTTCATCAACCCGGTTCTCATGCCGATCGTCGAGGCCATTGAACGATGCCGCGATGGGAGTATGAATGATGCAAAGA
>JBAQYC010000212.1:0-7333 GCA_049299835.1 Candidatus Cryosericum sp.
CTGCACGGGTATCATGCACAGGAAGACAAGATCGTCTGTGCCTTCGTTCGCAAAACTGTGAATCGCCCCGGGCTCGATGTAGATAGCGTGGTCTGGGCCGACATGTCGAGTTTCCCCTTCGCAGAAAGCTGTACACTCTCCCTTGATGACGAAGACTTCATGTTCCCAGGGGTGAGCGTGTCTCGGCGTAGACCCGCCTGGTTTGACGACGAAGTACCGCATTGCAAACGTGGGGACTCCGTCCGAGGTGTTGAGCATCCAGCGTATCGTTGTGCTGCGGGCTCCTGCTTCAGTTACAGGGGCCTCCTCGACGTCTTGGACTGCCTTAACAATCATGACGACCTCCAGTTGGACTAGATAAATGGCATTATACTACAGTTGTCGGCGGCAGGCAGTGTTCAGGGTGTCCCTGCTTGCATTTTCCGGTTGAGCAAGTATTATCTCTAAGACAGTCGATACATTCCAATCGTCAACCACGAGGTCGAGATGTTTAAGAGTCAATCCCTGGATGGATTTTTGACTGAACTCTCATCGCGCAATCCTACTCCCGGTGGAGGCACTGCTGCCGGGCTTGCTGCAGCGATGGGCGTGGCTTTGGTCGAAATGGTGGCCAATGTCGTAGGTGCGCGAGACGAGGCGGAGAAGACTCGTCTCGCGCCGTTTGTTGAGAGCTGCGAAGCGTCACGCGTGGAGTTTGTCACGATGATGGACCAGGACAGCGCAGCATTCGACAGCTACATGACTGCCATGAAGTATCCCAGGACGACTGATGAAGAGAAACTTGCGCGACGCGCAGCCATGCAGGATGCGCTCAAGGGTTCTACGAAGGTTCCTCTTGCGCTGGCCGCGCGCGTCTGTGATTTCGCTGAGCTTCTCGCTATAACGTTCTGTGATGCGCCAAAGGATATTGCGTCTGATCTTTATGTCGGCGCCGCAATGCTGCAGGCCGCCTATGCCGGAGCCATTGCCAACGTCTATGTCAATCTCGCATATCTGCGAGATCCCGTGTTCAAAGATGAAACGCGTATGACAGTTCAGCAGTGTCAGGCGCGTGTTGCTGTGTTGGGCTCGTTCAAGGATTCTATCGGGCGCTTGCTGGCTATTGCGTGACCACTTGGCGAAAGAAGGTAGAGGAACATGAACTTCACTGAACCAGAGCTGTTGGAGAAGACGTCCCGGGAGTTATATGAGATTGCGAAAGTCCTGCACGTTCGGAACTACACACGGCTCAAGAAGCCGGAACTCATTGACGAGCTGTTGAAATTTGGGGGTAAGGATGCCAACGATCAGGAGGGGTCTGCCATGAGTTCCATGAGCCCCTACGACAACCATGACAAGCCTGAGGTAGTGACTGAACACCTCGACATCGAACAGGAACGCGCGCCGGCGCAAGTCGTTTCCGGGGCGGTCATTTCAAGTTCGTCTGAGCGCCATGGCGGAGAGATCTCGCGTGCGGGGGGGGAGGAGTTTGCTGCCTCAGGTCTGTGCGAAATCCTCGCGGAGGGATACGGATTCATGCGTGCAAACTACTTCCCCTCCTCCTCGGATGTCTACATCTCACCTCCCATGATCCGACGGTTTGGCCTGCGGACCGGTGACTGGCTCGAGGGTATCGTCCATCTGCCGCGTGGAGACAAGGAGAAGTACTCTTCATTGATGCGCATTCGCAGTATCAACGGCATTGGCATCGAAGGGCACGTGCTCACTCGGCCGCAATTTGAGTCACTCACGCCGATTTTCCCCAACAAGCATCTCAAGCTGGAAACGCCCAACTGCAGCATGGCTGTGCGCCTTCTTGAGCTCGTTGCTCCAATCGGTAAGGGTCAGCGTGGCCTGATCGTGTCGCCACCGAAGGCAGGGAAGACGACCATCCTCAAGGCCATCGCGCAGAGTGTCGAGTACAATCATCCCGAGGTCACGCTGATGGTGCTCCTTATTGATGAGCGACCCGAGGAAGTCACGGATATGAAGCAGTCAATTCGGAGCGAGGTGATCAGTTCGACGTTCGACCAGCCCCCCGAGAATCATATTCGAGTCGTCGAGCTGGCCCTGGAACGTGCAAAACGTCTGGTCGAGGTCAAGAAGGATGTCGTCATTCTCCTGGATGGCATCACCCGGCTCACGCGCGCCTACAACCTCATCAGTTCCTCGTCTGGAAAAACTCTGTCGGGTGGTCTCGATCCAACTGCCATTCGTGGCCCCAAGAGAGTCATCGGGGCAGCGCGGAACATGGTCGAGGGCGGCAGCCTTACGATCATCGCAACAGCGCTCATTGAGACAGGCAGCCGCCTGGACCAGGTCATCTATGAGGAATTCAAGGGTACGGGCAACATGGAGCTCGTTCTGGACCGTGAGCTGGCTGAACGACGTGTTTTTCCCGCTATCGATGTCCGGAAGTCCGGCACACGGCGCGAAGAGCTTTTGTACACACCTGAAGAGTATCGCAAAATATGGGCTCTCAGGCAGTTCATCGGCAACGAGGATCCAACCGAGAGTCTTGAAAAGCTAATCACCATGCTTCAGAGAACTGCCAACAATCGGGAGTTCCTGGCCAACATCGTCGCGCAGGACAGCGCTGGACGCTGAACGCCATGGACGGCTTTTCCGGCAGAATCGAGGTCGTTGTCGGCTGCATGTTCTCCGGAAAGTCCGAGGAACTCATCCGGCGCCTCAAGAGGGCGCAGATAGCGAGGCAGAAGGTCATTGCCCTGAAGTCGTCTCTCGATGACCGGTATGGGCTGGAGACGATTGCTTCGCATTCGGGCGTTCGTCTCGAGTCAGCGCTCGCATCCTCGTCATCCGATGTGCTGCGGATCGTGGAAGAGAAGCAGATGGAGGTTGTCGGCATTGACGAGGTGCAGTGGTTTGACTCAGGGATCATCGACGTTGCAGAGTACCTTGCAGGCAAGGGCGTTCGCGTTGTCCTCGCCGGACTCGACCAGGACTTCCGCGGGGAGCCGTTTGGACCTATGCCGGAACTGCTTGCGCTTGCGGAAGAAGTGACGAAGCTGACGGCGGTATGCATGGTATGCGGCAGACCGGCAACGCGTACTCAACGCATTGTCAATGGACGTCCAGCGCGATATGATGACCCAGTAGTGATGGTTGGTGCAGCCGAGAGCTACGAAGCACGCTGCCGCGAGCACCATGTGGTTCCCGGTCGACCAGAGCGTGTACTGGAAAAGGAGCGCCTCATTTGAGGTATGAAGTGAACCGATGAGCTTGGAAACAGAACAGTTGGCACGCAGAATCCATGAGATCGACGAGCGAGTCGCCAGCCTCCGCTACGATGTTGACCAGAAGGAAATCCAGAAGCTTACATTGGAGCGCCGTGCAATGAACTCTCTGTTCGAGCTTCTCAGTCGCGAAGAGTCTCTGCGCGCTCAGCTTGCCGCCAATGATATGCTGCTCGCAGACGGAACAGATTCCGAGTTTGCTGCAGTGATAGAAGATGACCAGCTCCGGCTCAAGCAGGAATTAGAGGCCGTTCATACACAGATCGAGGATGAACGGATTCCTACCGATCCTGATGACGACAAGAATATCATCGTTGAGATCCGTGGAGGCGTCGGTGGCGACGAAGCGGCTCTGTTTGCCGCCGATCTGTTTCGCATGTACTCGTATTTCGCTGGACAGCATGGCCTCAAGATCGAGATCATCTCGAGCCATCCCACCGAGATCGGGGGGTTCAAGGAAGTCGTCTTCTCGGTGCTTGGAACAGGGAGCTACAAACTGTTCAAGTTCGAGAGCGGCGTCCACCGTGTCCAGCGTGTCCCCGAGACGGAGGCTTCCGGACGAATTCATACGTCGACCGCGACCGTAGCGGTGCTGCCTGAAGCTGAAGACGTCGACGTGCATATCGATGATGCCGACATCAAGCTTGAGCTGTTTCATGCGTCTGGCCACGGAGGGCAGAACGTCCAGAAGGTGGAGACGGCTGTCCGGATGACGCATATTCCAACGGGCATAACTGCCTCCTGCCAGGATGAAAGATCTCAGTTGAAGAACAAGGAGAAGGCTCTCAAGGTCTTGCGTTCCCGCGTCTATGAGTTCATGAAGGAAAAGGCGGACAGTGAGATGATCAACGAGCGCAGATCTCAGATTGGCAGTGGAATGCGCAACATGCGCATCCGCACATACAATTTTCCACAGGGTCGCCTGACCGACCACCGGATTGGCCTTTCTCTCTACAATTTGCCTCTCATCATGGAAGGGAACCTCGATCCAGTGGTTGACGCTCTTCGCCGGGCTGTCCGGGAGAGGACTCTGGAGACACCCATTCTGCAGGATAGCGACGACGATTGACTCTGCGAGAAGTACTTGCACATGCTGAGCAATGTGCGCTGCTCTCTCCCGAGAAAGCCGGTGAGCTGCAATACGTCGTTGCCGCCGGCAGGGGATGGAGCCATTCAGACATGCTGATCCGATTGGAACTGCCCGTAAAAATGGGCATGCAGGAGTCTGTTGAACGTGTCGCCCGGCAATTGGCGGATGGATATCCTGCGGAGTATCTCACGGGCCATGCTGCTTTCTGCAACATCCTTGTTCGCGTGCGCGAGGGCGTTCTCGTTCCGCGCCCCGAGACAGAAGGACTGGTTGAGATGGCCGGGGACTTCATTGTCAGACAACGTCGGCCCGGTGCCATCGCTCTGGACCTTTGCTCTGGTTCGGGGGCTGTGGCGCTTGCATTGGCCACCAGGCTTCCACAAGTATCGGTTGTTGGGTTGGAGCTCGACACCAACTCTGTCGCCTGTTCCCGCGAATCTGCCCTGGACGCTGGACTGTCGGGGCGAGTCCACTTCGTTCAGGGGAACGTGCTGGCGGCGTGGAGTATGATCCTTCCGGAGTTCCGTGGTTGCACTGATGTCATCGTCAGCAATCCACCCTATGTGCGTGAAGAGCGCCTTCTCGAGGCGCATGAGTCCTCACCCATTGAACCAGTCCGGGCACTCTATGGCGGCACGTCAGGGATGGTCTTCTACAAACGGATCATTGCGCAGGCTTGTGCCTGGTTGCGGCCCGGCGGCCTGCTGTTGCTGGAGATTGACGATGGGCTGGAACAGGGTATTCTGGACCTGTTTGATCGGTATGGACTGCTGGATGGGCGCTGGTCGCCGGATCTCAGGGGTTTGCCGCGCTATGCGGAGGCACGTCGAGCAGAATGAACACGTTCAACTACATCTTGCGGGATCTCTTGGTCTTTGTCGTTGCATACGTCGTCGGCTCTCTGCCATTCAGCTACATCTTTGCCAAATTGGTCAAGGGTGTGGATATTACGAAGGTAGGCAGCAGGAATATGGGGGCTACAAACGTATTGCGTACGGCAGGCCCTCTTCCTGCGGTGTTCGCTTTTGCCGGGGACTTCCTGAAGGCGGTGCTTCTTCTGCTCGTGCTGATAAGATTCTTGCCAACTCTGTCCCGGGAAGCAGTACTTGTTGCAGCGGTTGCCGTGGTCCTGGGTCACGATTTCTCCGTACTTGCCCAGTTCAAGGGAGGAAAGGGTGTAGCCACAACCTTCGGAGTCGTACTGGTTCTGAGCTGGCCTGTTGCTCTCGTCGAGTTGGGTATCTGGCTTGGCGTCATGGCGCTCCGCAGTACCGTCTCGCTCGCATCGTTGGTCGGGTTCGTTGCCCTTCCGGTTGTAGCTCTTCTCTTCGGACAACCACCGAGACTTGTTCTGATCTACGCCTTGCTCGCCCTGCTAGGCGTTGTTCGGCATGCCGCAAACATTCGTCGGCTCAGAGCTGGGGAAGAACCCAGGCTTGATCGGTCCTATTTTCGGAGGCGCTAGATGCCCATTCCTGAGACGGTGCTGCTGGACACCTGTTCGGATGCCGATGTTCGCCGGTTGTCCGAGCGTATTGCCGCCGGAGCCGTCGCGGTGTTCCCTACGGATACCATCTACGGCATAGGCTGCAGCGCAACATGTGTATCGTCGGTGGTCAGAGTGTTCACAGTCAAGCATCGCGATGCAGCCAAGCCGCTGCCGGTGTTCACGTCCAACAGTGCCCGCGTCATGTTTTCGATCCAGCCTGCGGAACGGGAGATGGCACAGCGTCTTGCTGATGTATTCTGGCCTGGGCCGCTTACTATCGTCGTCGACGTTGCCGGGAGTGGTCTTTACACACATCCCTCTCCTCACTCAGAAGCATCCAGTATTGGTTTCCGGATGCCCTGTCATTCTGGGCTGCTTCGCCTGCTTGCAGACGGCCTGCTAATGGCGCAAACAAGCCTGAACGAGAGCGGCGAAAGTGTCATTGAGAGTCTGGATGCGCCTGGGGCCGCCGCTTTGCTGGAGCAGGTCGATCTGGTTCTGGACAGCCGGCAGCGTCCACAAGGGCGACCATCGACGGTTGTAAGATTGACAACGGGATCATGGTCCATGCTCCGCGAAGGCGCCATTTCTTCTGCTGATATCGCCAGGGCGCTTGTGGAGGAGGACTCGTGAAAGGTGACATCGCCATCGATGGACCTTCTGGATCGGGCAAAACGTCTGTGGGTCTCCGTGTGGCCGCCGAGCTCAGCCTCATGCTGGTCGATTCCGGGTTGCTGTACAGAGTGTACACTGCAGGGTATGTCGAGCAGTTCCCATCTGACCACTGTCTGCGGAGCGACCGCATGCCGCAGACCCTTGAGCATGGCGTGAGCTACGAATCCGGGGGGACAGTTCTGTATGATGGGCGCGTTCTTCAGGTTTCTCTCCATGATCCGAGAGTAGACAGTCTCGTGTCACCCGTCAGCGCGATCCCACTCGTGCGGGCGGCGGTGAACAGAGAATTGAGACGCATTGCTGCGTCCAGGGATGTCGTCATGGTCGGTCGAGACATTGGGACCACGGTTCTTCCGGGGGCACTTCTGAAGGTGTTCATCACGGCTGACCCGGAGGTTCGTGCAAGCCGGCGAGTCGCCCAGCTGGAGCGTCAAGGCATGCCGATTGACTACGACGCGGTGCTGGCGAACATCAAGTCACGTGATACAATAGACTCCTCCAGGAAAGAGTCGCCGCTTCGATGCACGGAGGAATACATGAGACTGGATAACTCCGCTGACGGCTGTGACGACGTCGTCCAGACGATTCTCTCTGAGTACCGCAAGAGGCTTGGGCATGCTATATGAGCTGGTGATCCCGGCAGGCAGGGTCCTGTTCGAGACCTTTTTCAGACTTCATGTCATCGGTCTTGAGAATGTGCCGAGGCACGGGCCCGGACTCGTTTGCAGCAACCACTGCAGCTATCTGGATCCCATGCTTGCCACCTTCGCAATCCCGCGCAAGGTCTACAGTCTGTCCCGCAAGGAGATCTACCAGCAGCCATTGTTGAGGCCGTTCATACAC
>JBAQYC010000213.1:0-5168 GCA_049299835.1 Candidatus Cryosericum sp.
GTACATGGCAGGACCGTCATCGTGCGGGCTGCGACCGGGATCTCTCCCGGGATGTACCAGCGTGCGACGTCTTCATACTGTTTTCCGGCCGACCGCTCACTCGCGGCGACACCCACCAGTTCGAACCAGGGGTGATCCGACAGCATCGCGACGTAAATCTGGCCGACCATCCCTGTTGCTCCACAGACGACTGCTTTCGTTCGTTCCATTGTTGTCCCCTCTGCTACGGATCCCCCGGGAATTGCGCCGCCGGGGAGTTGAAAGGTAGCCTAACGGAGCCGACGTTTCTGTCAACTGCCGATTGCCTCGTAACAGGGGACAGTCGTATTTGTTGTAACAGGTCAGGCGTTTCCCCTGCTTCCCGGCTTCACCCATGGGATACCCTGTTTGCAGAGAGGGCAATCGTCCGCGGGCCAGCTCTCGATCGTAAGGCGGATGGCGCTCCAGACAGGGTACGGGATGAGTTCGGCGCTACGGTTGACGATGCACGCGATGCCGACGACCTCACCACCGCAGTCACGGATGACGTTCGCGGTCTCCTCAGATGACTTGCCGGTCGTGACGACATCTTCGCTGATGATACAGCGGGTGCCTTCGGCGATGGCGAAGCCACGGCGCAGAGACATGACGCTGCTCTGACGTTCCACGAAGATGCCGGGCTTGCCCAGCTGGCGTGCCAGCTCATACGCAACGATGATGCCGCCCATAGCCGGCCCTACGATTAGATCGAAGGGAACCGGGCGGAACTGTTCGGCCGCGACTGCCAGGACCCGGGCAGCGCGATCGGGGTACTGCAGGAGGCGTGCGCACTGGACATAGCGATCGCTGTGTCTGCCGGACGAGAGCAGGAAGTGACCTTCGAGCAAGGCGCCGGTCTCCTTGAGTTCGTTCATCACGAGTTCGTCTGTTGTCATGGGTTCCTCCTCAGGATGTTACAACAAATAGGACTGTCCCCTGTTAACGGCTGCAATGTTGTCCAGGTGTTCATCCATACAATGGCGTTCCAGGCCGTCCACGATCTCGAGCATAGCGGTCGGTTTGACGAAGGTTGCGGTGCCGACCTGCACCGCGGTCGCACCCGCCATGATGAACTCCAGGGCGTCTTGCCAGGTGGTGATGCCACCCATGCCGACGACCGGGATGTGGACGGCGTGAGCCACCTCCCAGACCATGCGCAGGGCGATAGGCTTGATGCACGGACCGGACAGGCCGGCCGTCACGTTGTCGAAGACGGGTTTGTGTGTGTGAATATCGATCGCCAGGGCCTTGAAGGTATTGACCAGGGAGACCGCGTCGGCTCCCGCCTGTTCGCAGGCGACCGCCATGGCTGTGATGTCTTCGGCGTTGGGAGACAGTTTGACCATGAGCGGCCTGGTACAGACGGTCCGGACGGCCGTTACGACACTCGCGGCCACGTCACACTTGATACCGAACGCCATGCCACCCTCGTGCACGTTGGGGCAGCTGATGTTGAGCTCGATGATGTCGACTCCGTCTGCCTGAGAGAGGAGTCGGACGCCCTCCACATATTCGTCCAGGTCACCGCCGCCGATGTTGGCGATGACGGCGGTCCCCAGCGTACGCATACGCGGCAGTTCGTGCTCGAGGAAGGCCGGGATGCCGGGATTCTGCAGGCCGACCGAGTTCATCATGCCGGCGGGTGTCTCCCACACGCGCAGACCGGAGTTGCCCTCGCGGGGGTGCAGGGTGAGGCCCTTGGTGCAGATGCCACCCAGCTTGCCGACGTCGAACAGCTGCCCATACTCCGTGCCAAAGCCGAAGGTGCCGGATGCCGCGATGACGGGGTTTTTGAGCGTGATGCCGCAGAGTGTCGTCTCAAGCATGCCAGATGACCTCCGTTGCGTCGAATACCGGACCGTCGGCGCAGACGCGCTTATTGCCTTTGAGTGTCGCACACGAACACACCAGGCAGGCGCCGACGCCGCAGGCCATGTGCGCTTCGAGCGAGGCCTGACAGGGGACGCCGGCTTCAGCACACATCTGCGCGACACGCGCCATCATGGGCATGGGTCCGCACGTGAGGACAGCGTCAAACGGGGCAGGATCGAGAATGTCCGTACAAAATCCCATGGTACCCTCGCATCCATCCTCAGTGGCAACGATCACATCTGCTCCATAGAGTGAAAACTGGGACAATGCGTACGCCTCATGGCGAAAGCCTGCGATGACCGTCACCTGACGGTCGGTCAGTGACTGGACCAGATGGAGAGCCGGCGCTATCCCGATGCCGCCGGTGACGACGGCGACCCTGCCGTGCAGGTCGGCTGTCTGGAAGCCGTTGCCCAGCGGACCCGTCATGGTCAGATGCTCACCCGGCTTCAGGTGCGTCAGCAGCTCGGTCCCCTTGCCACGGACCTGGTAAAGGAAGCTGAGGGTCCCGGGGCCGACGTCGTGGATGCTGACTGGTCGTGACAGGAGCGGGTACCGGTCCCAGGAACGCAACAGGTAGAACTGCCCCGGATCGCCGCCGGACAGCGCGCCGACCGTCAGCCGCCAGACGTCGCTGGCGCACTGTTCGTGCGACAACACTGGGGCGGTCAGGAAAGCCGGAGCAAAGGAGTTCATTACTGCAGCGCCTTCACTGCTGCGGCGATGTCGTCGCGCATGCGTTCCGTTTCGACTGCTGCGCAGGCGTCGAAGTGTGCAGCACCGTCCGCCTGCTTCTTCCACGCCAGCAGGATGCCGCGGCTGGAGTTGACCACGCCGCCATTGCCGTTGGTCAGGTACAACGCGACGTCGGCGGCAGTGCCGCCCTGGGCGCCGTAGCCGGGGACGAGAAAGAAAACCGCCTTGAACTGCTGTCTCAGAGCCTGCGCTTCCTCGACGTGAGTACACCCGACAACGCCTCCGACACTGCTGTAGCCGCAGGTACCGATAGAGTGTTCGCCAAGTTCGGCGACACGCCGGCCAACCTCGGTGTAGACGCGGACACCGGACTTCTGCTCGAGATACTGGATATCGATAGCCCCCGGATTGCTGGTGCGGATGAGGACAAAGAGACCCTTGTCATGGTCCTGGACCCAGGGCAGCCAGGGTTCGATGCTGTCCATGCCCATGTATGGCGAGATGGTCACATAGTCGGCCTCGAACTCTCCTTCGGAGTGTGCCCTGGCATACATTTGCGCGGTGGTGGCGATGTCGCCGCGCTTGATGTCCGCGATGGCGATACAGCCTTTGCTGCGAATGTACCGCAGTGTCCTGGCGTAGGCGTGCAATCCCTCCAGCCCCAGCGCCTCGTAGTAGGCGATCTGCAGCTTGAAGCATGCGCAGTTCGGCGCCGTGGCGTCCACGATCCGTCGATTGAACTGGAACAGAGCCTCGCCGGGACCCGCGAAACCCGCGCGGAACCTCTCAGGCAAATACTCCAGGGCGGTATCCAGGCCGACGCAGACAGGACCGCGCGTCGCTACGGCATCAAACAGCTTGTCGACGATCATTGGCGTTCCTCCAGGCTTGGTGGTGTGCCATCGTAGACGATCCTTCCCGCCCTGATGGTCATGACCACGCGGCCGTAAAGCGTCGTTCCTGCAAACGGGGTGTTGTGTCCCTTGCCGGCGAATGCGGCCGGGTCCACGGTCCACGGCGTGTGGAGGTCGACGAGTACAAGGTCGCCGTCGTAGCCGGGAGCGATGCAGCCCTTGTTCAACCCAAGGATGCGCGCCGGATTCCTGCTCATGAGTTCGGTCAGCCGCGCGAGCGTGATGTACCCGGGTCGGACCAGTGTCGTAGTGCAGACGCCGAAGGCAGTCTCCAGGCCCACCATGCCCGGAGCGCCGGTGGCCTTGTCCTCTGGCGTATGGGGCGCATGGTCGGTGGCGATCGCATCTACCCATCCCTGTTGCACGGCGTGGATGAGGAAGTCGACATCCTGTTGTGCTCGCAAAGGAGGGTTGACGCGGAAGAGCGTCTCGTCGGTCAATGCCAGGTGATGGGGCGTCACTTCACAGGTCACAGCCTGACCGCGTTCCTTGGCTGCGATGACGGAGCGCATGGACCCCTTCGTGCTGACGTGGGCGATGTGAAGACGACAGCCGGCGACACGGGCGAGCTGGATATTTCGCTCGGTCATCAGGTCCTCGGCCAGGCGATAGTTGGTGCCGGAGAGGTTCATGTCTTCACAGTGGCACATGACCGTCAGCCCCAGACGTGCGGCGGCCGTCATCGCCTGCAGCATGACACGCGCATCCATGACGTCGTGACCGTCTTCGCTGATGATGTGAACGTGCTTGCCCAGGCCTTCCAGGTGTTCCACCGTCCTGCCGTCCATGTCCCGGGTGATGGAGACACACTGGTGGACATCGACGAGCCCGATGCGCTTTGCCCGGGTGAGGACGTCCTTGACCTGGGCGTGCGTGCTGATGACGGGATTCGTGTTTGCCATGAGATTCACAGCCGTGTAGCCGCCGTGTACGGCCGCCCGGCTGCCGCTTGCCAGGTCTTCCTTGTTTGTCATTCCCGGGTCGCGGAAGTGGGCGTGCAGGTCGCAAAAAGCGGGCAGGCACGTGAGCCCGCCCGCTTCAATGGAAGCGCCGTCTGTGGAGAGTCCCCTCCCCCCCGAGTCCTTTTGTTCAAGACAAGGGGCGTTTCTGACGGCGGTGATGATGCCGCCCCGGATGAGGATGTCCATTTCTCCGTCCTGAACGGAATCGACGACGTGCGCCCCGCGTATCAGGAGCGATTTGGTGTCAGATACCATCGTTTCTCAGTCCTTGCCAACCGTATAGATCTCGTCGCAGTACTGGCAACGGTACTGGCCGAGTTCGCGGTTCACCAGCGTAAAGATGTGTGGGACGTACTTCTCGACGGAAGTGATGCAGCGCGGGTTCTTGCACTTGATGACGTCTTCGACCCGTTCGGGCAGATCGGGCTTCACCTTGCGCACGATGTGCTCATCTTCGATGACGTTGATGGTGACGTTGGGATCGATGAGTGCCAGCATCGTGACGTCGACGTCGGCAGAGTTCTCGATCTTGATGATGTCCTTGCGTCCCATGTGCGTACTCGTGGCGTTCATGATGAGCGCGACCGTGTAGTCGGCCGTGTCCAGGCCAAGCTGGTAGAACATGCGGATGCCCAGGCCGGCGCGGATGTGGTCGATGACAATACCATTTCTGATGCTTGTGATGGTCAACATCTCAGCTCACCCC
>JBAQYC010000214.1:0-4163 GCA_049299835.1 Candidatus Cryosericum sp.
TCTGGATGGTTCAATGACAAGAACGTCGATGGGGCCACCAACGGTCTTAGGTCTCACCTGAAAGCGCATGGAATCGATTGTTGTCCGTATACTGTATGTGGCAAAATCAACTGCATCTTGTAGTGTGAAGTATCCCCAAGGGATCTCGAACTGTGGCAACTGCTCATATTGATTACCGTCCTTCTGCTGCCACACAGGATTCAGAAGGCGCGTCATAACATCGGGCTCTCCACTCCACAAGAGGCTCTGTTGGCCCGGAACGTTCATTTGTTTCATCCCATTCTTGGCGACCTCTACCAGCCAGACTTGCTGGGACAGCTGTTCCTGAACTCGGCCGTAGCCAGCCACATGGAAGACTACGCTTGGGGGCCCGGGCAGATTATGAAAGTATCCTAGAAGCTTCTCGGCAACCTGCTCGACATTGAGTTCTTGAGCCTTATCGACAGAGTCTTCGAATCCCTGCATGTATCCGCCAATCGGGGCGCCAGCCACATCTGCATCTCCAACGGTGGAGATGCCAACCCGCGTTCCCGCCATCAGGAACAGCTTGTTTGTCGAATCCGTTTGCCCCACCGACAGATGCAGTCCGGTCCCGTCACCGGTGACCTGTTTGCTATTCAGTGTCAGTCGACTATCGGCTGCCATGACAATACCCTCTCGTGCGTAAAGCGTTATGACCAGAGACATCTGACCTCCTCTACTACTGTGCCCTGCTTGCAGAACGTGGTGCCACGGAATTCGCCGTGTCCATGTAGGAATCAATCTTTGTTTGAACCATGATTGTCTTGGAGAGTGCAGTCACGATACGAGAGTAATGGATAGTGTCGGCGCTGGTGAGGAAGCGACCTTTGCGGTCTTTGAGCCATTTGGCGAGGACCTGGTAGCCGCCGATCTGATACGACCAGAGGTCGGGAGTAACATTGTCAAAGTACTGGGTGGGATTGATGCTGACACGACCGCGATCGGCATCGTATTCGACCTTGGTCACAGCACCATCGCCCTTGCCACAGAAGCGACTGATGGGCTTGTCGAGCTCGGGCGAACGCACCAGGTGCAGATCAATGAGTTGTTGACCCAACGCAGCCAACTTGAGGAATGTGTCGCGATCCTTCGTGAAGGGAATGCGCGGAAAGTCGGCCTTGAGGAACTCGGCGTAGCGTTCGCGGTAGGCTGGTGAGTACAAGATGGCATAGACATATGCCAACAGGTGATTGGGCGTCGCAGCGTCACCATACCAACCTCGCAGATGGTCAATCTGATCGCCATCCAAGTTCGGGCTGAGCGTTGCTGAGGGCAGCTCCTTGTCAGCAAAAACGCCGTCGGTTCGGTCTTCTTCACTGATGTACAGCGGCGCAAGGTATCCTCGCTCCTTAGTCTTGTTGGACACCAAGGAATCATCAGTCATGCAGGTTGTGACGATTGCATGTTGCCAGTGATCCCCAACGGTCTGTCTGCAAGTAACCAACCCCAAAACGCTACCACTCATCATGTGTCTCATCACTTCTGGTCGTGGTCTGCAGAGGAATCCACGAGAATGCCCAGTGTAGTAGGTGTAGCGGATGTCGAACGGCCGATAGAGAATCGGTACGACCCTGTCCCTCGATGGGCCGCTGGAGCGTACGTCTTCCTGTGCGAGATGCACTTTCCAGTCCTGCGCATCCTTTCCCAGGTGAAATGCTTCACGCGCTTCCTCGGCGGACAAGCTGATGAAACGGGTGACTGTTTGCCACACCTGCTCGGGCGTGAAGTGGATTGTCAGCTCATCACGGGCGGTAACAATCCCCACACTTGATACAGGAAAGATATCGGTCACTTTGGGCCACTGTTCGTATTCTGCCGCCAGGGTGGCATCCTGCGGAACAAAGAGGTACCTGTCACCACGTGGCGTCAGCTCCTGCCACGAAGTCTGTGTCATCTGTCCGTCGCCGAGCATCGCGTACTTGCTGTCGCGGCTGCCCCAGACATCGCTGTACCACATGCCTTTCGGGATATTCTTACGCTTCACGGCAAGGATGATCGCGACCCCTTGCATGATGTCGAACACATTTTCGTCCTTGCTGCCATCAGGAGCTTTCTCCTTCTTCAGCGCATTGCCATGCAGGTTGAGGACATGCAGCTGGTCGAAGGACGTCATCAGCGACTGACGCATGCCACGGAAGGTCGGGTTGTCCAGGTAGCTGTGGTTAGTGATGAAGCCGAGGACACCTTCGCCGGCCTGATCAATCTTCCACTGCGCGAAGCGGATGAACTTGACGTAGTCGTCTTGCAACCACTTGGGGTTCTTTTCGCCCAGGGGCTTGCCGTCCACCTTCTTGTAGTCATTGATGAGGGCTGAAATCCACCCGCCCTTGTTGCTGCTGGTACCGGAGTACGGTGGGTTGCCCATGATCACCAGGACCGGCTGAGTGGTCTTCACGGCCTCAGCCATATGGGATTCGTCCGCCAGGGGTGACAGACCGGGGATGGGGTTCTGCTCGGCTGTGCTGACGTCCAGCGTATTGGTCAGGTACAGCTTGAAGCGGTCGTCGGAGCTCATGGTGTAGCCCAGTTCAGTGAGCAGGGTGCCCATGCGCAGGTGTCCGATAGCATACGGGGCCATCATGAGCTCAAAGGCGTAGAAGTCGCGCAGCACATGGCCCTGGATCCAACTGTCCAGGCTGCCGTCACCGTACTTGGCCTTGTACGTTTGGGCAGCCAGGCGCACGGCAGTGGCAGGGAAGGTCATGGTGCCCGCCGCAGGGTCGAGGACGGTGACGCTGGGGTCGGCCAGGCCGTCGGGCTTGCCAAAGGAGTCGCGCAGGATCTGATCCACGCTGCGGACGATGTAGTTGACCACGGGCTGAGGCGTGTAGTAGACGCCGTGCTGTTTCTTCTTGGCTGGATCGTATTCACCAAGGAAGGTCTCGTAGAAGTCGGCGACCGGGTCGCGGCCATTCTTGCCATAGCCCCTGAACACTAGATCTGTGTTGGCGACTGCCAGCACGTCAGCGATATCGTCGATGATGACGCTCAAGCGTTCGGGCGTCTCGCCGACGGAGATGTACCGAAACAGCTTGCGCAAGATGCCGATGGTCGCCGGGATGCCATCAATGGCGGTCTGACGGGTAAAGGTGCCCGCCACGCGCATGCGTGCCGCGAACAGGCCGTAGGTGATCGTTTGGGCATAGAGGTCGGCAAAGGTGTCGCTGGTCAGGTCGGACATCAGAACTTGCTTGAACTCCGCCATCAGGTTGACGAGCTCGCTGCCCCGCTTGTCGTTCTCATCATCCACCAGCTGTGCCAGCACCTGCTGCTGCAGATAACGTGTGCGGTCAGCCAACACGATGGCCAGCGTCTGGGAGGTATACGTGCGCGGCAACTGGAACTCAAAGAAGCGTGCCAGCAGCTCGCGGAACTGGTCCTCATGCTGGAACGGCGGCTCTTTGCAAAGGGCCAGGGTTTCACGGCCGCCGATGGTGACCGGTTCACCGAACGGCTCACCCTGGCGGAAGAGTCGAAACTCCAGGAAGTTGGTGAGGATGACGTTGGGAAAGGCGGCGCGATAGCGTTTGAGCTGCTCGCTGACTTCAACGCGGTCCAGATTGGCCTGGTTTGGCTCCTTGCACTCGACGTAGCCGATGACGTGCTGGTCGCCACTCCAAACACGCATGTCCGGGTTGCCCGCTTCGGTCTCGCGGGGCAGGACCGTCAGCGTCGTATGTGCGTTGCTGTCCTGCGGCCCCAGTTCGACGAACAGCGCCTTGAGGGCATCGTAATAGGATTCCTCGCGCGCGTCACCTTGCCGTACCTGCGCAGCGACCGCCTTCAGGTACTTTTCGACCGATGCCCTGAACGTCATGTCCCCTCCCTGGGTCCACTCAACGTGTCTATTTCAACCATTGTAGCGCAAAATGAGACAAACTGGACTCCCGCCTCCGCCGAAAGCGCCCTTCGCATTGGACCAACATGCTCAGGGGGGAGCGACGGATTGAGATCCTGTGTAGTGGTTACTCGAGCAGGAAATCTATGATGTTCTCTGTCTTGATGCCGGCATAGGAGGTGACATAACTTCTATCCATGGACAATACTCTTTTCTCGTAATTGTCTGGTATGTTCTGAAGGGGCGCCAGCTCACGCTCACGTGTTTCTGCGCCAGTTATGGACTCAGCGACCTGCACGTACAT